>JBCNVF010000062.1 GCA_039630355.1 Brevinematia bacterium | reverse complement strand
TAGCGGAGGGGGTGAGGGAGGTGAGTATGTTTGTGGGGGAGGTGAACATGAGTATGGTGGAGGTGGGGAAGACGAATGAGGGTTTGATGAGGGTGGTGAGTGAGTTGATGGTTTACAGTGATGAGATAAGGGGTGCGATGGGAGAGAGCAGGAGGGGTATGGAGGAGATAGTGAGGGCGGTGTATGGGGTGAAGGAGGCAACAGTAGTTTGAGTGAGAGGTTTGAGGAGGTGTATGGGGTGTTGGCCGGAGGGGTGGGGGTGTGGGTAGAGAGACGGCAAGGGGGTAGGTTGATTGGGGACGTGGGTGGAAGTTGGGAGAGGAGCTTGGTAAGTTTAAGGTGACTGAGATAAAGTTCACAAAAGCTATTACACTCGCTGAGTAGTATAATGGAAATTAAAATCTGTTGACTTCAGAAAGAGTAGGTTGAATTTGGGTAGTGGTGTTGTTGATAATTTGTTTTGTCTATTTGTTTTAGGATGAAAAGGAGAAAAGTAAAAAGTGGAAGAAGATTTTCTGGCGAGAGTAGAGAAAGAAGGAAAACTAAGTTGAAAGAAACTAGAAGCAATAAGTTAGAAAATCTCAGCAAGCAAGAACTTTTGCTAGAACTTTCTAGGAGGAAGAAGCTTCCTTGGCTTAGAGAGGAGGTATTTGAGAGAAATCCCTTGCTTGATATTTTATTGGTGTTGAAAAAGTATAATGTAAGGTATAAGTTTCCTAGGTCTGTTGTGAGGCAGTCTAGGAGTATTGAGAGAGAGGTAAGAAGCTCTGATTTGAGGGGAAGGGTTGATTTAAGGAATAAGTTGATTTTTACCATTGATGGTGAGGATGCTAAGGATTTTGATGATGCGGTTTCTTTGGATATTGAAAAAGAGTATTATGTCTTGGGAGTTCATATTGCGGATGTATCTCATTATGTTTTACCAGGCACTCCCATAGATAGGGAGGCAATGAAAAGGGGAAACTCAACATACCTTATTGATACGGTTTTCCCTATGTTGCCGTTTGAACTATCCAATGGTATATGTAGCTTAAGTCCTTCCGTGGATAGACTTACAATGTCCGTGAAGATGTATATAAATAGAGACACCCTTGATGTTGATAGATTTGAGATTTTTCCGTCAGTGATAAAGAGCAGGTATAGGCTTACGTATGAATATGTAGAAAGGATACTTGATGATCCATCAGTTGAAAGTGATAAAGAGTTGGTAGATACTCTTTTTAGGATGTGGGAGTTAGCAAAGAGATTGCACGATAAGAGAATATCAAAGGGAGGAATAGATTTTAATTTTAAGGAAAGCAAGATCTATCTTGACGAGAAAGGAAATCCTGTAGAATTTAAGGTATACTCAAGGATGAAGTCTGAGAGAATTATAGAAGAATTTATGTTGATGGCAAATAAGACAATAGCGAAGTTTTTGGCAGACAAGGGACCATCTATATTTAGAGTTCACGAGGAGCCCAGTTATGAAAGTATTGAGAGCATATCAAAAATAGTTTCATTGTTTGGTTTCAGATTACCTCCAGTGGAGGAAATAAAATCTTCGCATCTACAGAGTGTAATAATGAACGTTTCTCAGAAGGAATATGAAGAATTCGTGAACTATGTGATTTTAAGGGCTATGAAGCAAGCTAGGTATGACACGGAAAATGTTGGACACTACGGGCTAGACTTTGAGTATTATACCCATTTTACTTCTCCTATAAGGAGATATCCAGATCTAGTTATTCATAGGCTTGTTAAACTTGCCTTGGTTGGGAAAACAAAAAGACCGAAGTATCTTTCTTTGAGAAAGCTTAGAGAAATAGCTAGACATTGCTCGGAGACTGAGAGAGAATCTGTTTCTGCAGAGAGGTTTATTGCAAAGCTTAAGGGGATAAGGTATATCAGATCTTTTCCAGATGAAATCTTTGATGCCGTAGTTTCAGGTTTTAAGGAAGATGGTATGTTTGTGCAGATAGTCAAGAATGGTATTGAGGGGTTTGTTCCGCTGGAAACTTTAGGAAAGGGTTACTTTTATGACCAAGATAACAATGAAATAGTGTCACCTTCTAGAGATACTGCTTTTAAAATAGGACAGAAGGTGAAAGTAAGGCTTAAGAGTTATTCGCTGATCAGAGGATTTTTAGATTTTGAGGTAATTTGATGGGGAGTAAGTGTAGAGCTTTTTCTCTAATAGAGATTATGGTTGTTCTGATGATCTCCTCGTTTGTTTTTATGATAATCTACGAGCTTATTTCCATTGGAATAAGTTTCTTTGAGTCCTTTTCAAGAGGTTCTGACTTTTCTGTAATGCAATTTCTTAGAGATTTGGAGTATGAGATTAACAATGGTGAAGACTTTAGTGTTTATAATAGGGTGCTTGAGATTAGGGGTAAGAAGGGGATTGTTAGGTATATATTTGGTACTCATAGTAAGGATTTTTCCTATTTTCAAATCAGGAAGGAGTTTGTTTCCAATAGTAACAAAGGGAGAAAGGATTTTCTGCTAAGGGGTGTGTTAGAGGTTGAAATCAGGGAGGAAGTAAGTAGACTGAGGAAAAAGGTGTTCTTATCAGTTGTGAATGTTAGAGGGCATAGAGAATTTGAGGGGTATTTGCCTTAGTAGTAAGGTGAAAAGTTTAGTCCTTTGAGTATTTTTTCTTTTTCTACTTTCTCTCCAAGGTAGAATACCGTTTTTGATTTGGGAGATGGTAAGAGAACTTCTCCTTTGGAAATTATCTTGCCTTTAGCTCGGCAGAGGTACAGAATAGTTGGTGATATATCAATCTGTGATACAGGGGTTATGAATTTTTTACTCTCTATTTCTGGGTCTATTATGAATAGAGGTACTATTTCTATGATCTTTCCTTCATCAACAAAAGCTACGGATCTTTTGTAATAACTACTGTTCTGAACTGACGAGTGATGATCCCCGTAGATTATGACGGAAGTATTTGAAAAGTTACTTCTGACAAAGTCTACAAAGTTTGAAAGCACTTTATCTATGTAACTCATTGAATTAAAGTATCTTCTTGTTGTGCTGTCTTCAATGTCGTTGAATAGTTCGTTTGTGTAGTATTTTTCGGTGAAGGTGAAAGGGCCATGGGTTGACATAGTAATGATGAAAGCGAAAAAGTTTGTGTTTTTAAGTTTCTTGATAAAGTTTCTTGCGAAGTTGAATACATCTTCATCAGATGCTCCCCACCCTTTTTCTTCAAGGCCCATTTCTGTGATGTCGAAGAGTTTGTCAAAACCCATTCTTTTGTAGGCGTCTTTTCTTCCGAAAAATGTTCCTTTGTTATTGTGGAAGGCGTAGGCTACGTAATTATTTGATTTCAGGACTTTTACGATGGAGTTGTTGTAATTTCTCCAATATCTTATGGATGGGATATCTTTAAGAGGGTGTAATGAGGTTAATACTGCAAACTCTGCATCAGATGTGTAGCCGGCAAAGTGGTAAGAAACAACTATTGGGAAAAATATACATTCTTCTGCTAGGCTTCGTAAAAATGGGGTTACGGGTTGGCCTTTGTAGTCCGTAAATACAACTGATGAATCTAGGCTTTCAACTTGTATTACTATTACGTTTCTTCTTGGGTAGCTACCAGTGAAAACGATCTCCCTGCCACGCTCTACGATTTTGTATGCTAGCTTATCGTCAAGAAGGTAGAGTAGGTCTAGGATATTTAGAAACAGTGTTCCATACCTGCTTATAGCTTTTTTCTCTTCTTTTAGCGATAGTCCTTCTTTTAGCATTTTTGATGTTATATTATATATACCATCGTTTCTTGTGGTGAAAAAGAACTCAGAAAGCAGGAGAGCAGTTACACACAGAATCCATACCCTTTTGGATGCTTTCTGCTTTATTACTTCCTTTACCTTGGAGAAAATATTGGTGTTTAGAAGAACTAGGAAGATTGGAAGATCTATAAGGATTATCAGTAGCCTTGATACCCATCCTATAACACTAACAGCAGATAAGAAAGATATTCCTTCTTTTGCGTTTGAAAAGTTTGTGGTTAAGTGGAAGAGAAAGTTTAAAATGTGGAAATAGTTGTCAAAGTATAGGAAGTATATGGAATTTAGTAGGATCCATAGATCTTCTAGGATGAGTACAATTATAAGTGCTTTTCTACTTCTAAGGATTAGAAAGTAGATAGTGTATCCCGTGAGTAAGAGGAAAAGGAATTTTGATGGGAGTAAAGGAGCAGAGATTGAGTATAGAAAGACTAAGAATTTTAGGGCTCTGAGGGTCAGAAACAGGAGTATTAGTGATACTGCTAGTACAATTCGGCTTTTGAGTGCATTGATGAGTATTTTGTATTGATCTACTGCTAGTGTTTGGAAGAAGTTTAGTGTAGAAGTTTGATATTTTTTAATCATGGATTTATGTATTTTTCACTTTTTATGGTTTTTTTTGCAACTTTTATCTTGAAAATTTTTTGTCTATACTTCTAAACTTTAGCTGTATGGGTAGAAGGATTTTGATACTTCTTTTTGGTAATATTGCTCTCATAACTATCGCTATCATGGTGCTTGATACTTTAGGTATAGTAGACTACCGTAGTTTCATATACGATAATTTTCCTTTTGTGAGGGGTTATCTTGAGCAGAAGTTGGAAGATCCGAAATTAATAGAGAAGGAGAGTTTGCTTAGGTATAAACAAGAGCTTGATTACCTTAAGAAAGCTCTTGATGAGAGGGAGAGAAAAGTTGAGGAGAAGGAAAAAGAAATTATGGCTAGGGAGGTAGAGTTACAGCAAAAGTTAGCGATGGTTGATGAGATACGAAACTCTCTAGAGCAACAACAGAGAATGTTTAGAAGCTACGATGATAAGGTAACAAAGGTTGCAACTTATGTTAATTCTCTTCCTCCTGACTCGGCTGCTAGAATTCTTGAGAATATGGATGATGATATGATAGTGGATGTTCTTCTAAAGATAGATAGGATTGCGGAAAGAGAAGGAACTTTGTCTATCTCATCATTTTTGCTTTCCAAGCTACCGCCTGACAGAGCTGCAAGGATAACCGAGAAGATCTTGAGAAGGTAAAGGTCTGGTATTTTCAGAATAGTTTTTTTATAATATCTTCTGAGTTTTTTAAGACTTCTTCCGCCTCTTTAGGTTCAAGTCCTGTGCCAATAAGAACTTTGTAAGCAAAGTCTGCAGTTATTAGGTTATCTGGTGTATGCGTGTCGGTATTTATTACCATTCTTACATTGTGTTTTTTGCATGTTCTCGCTACATGTCCGTTTGTTATAGAGTGTCCTTTTCTGGTTGTTATTTCTAAATACTTTTGGTTTTCAACGGCAAGTTTTGCCTCTTCTTCTGAGATAAGTCCCGGATGTGCTAAAATGTCTACATATTTGCTTTCTAGTGCTTTCCTGTTTGTTCCTTTTTCTACAGGTTCTACTATGGTTTCTCCGTGAACCACAACTAGTTTTGCACCTAGTTTCTTTGATAATTCTGCAACTTCATCTATTTGATCTGGGTGGACATGTGTTATCTCTACACCGGGAATTACTATTATGTCGCTATAGTAGTTTTTTATTGATTTGCAGAAGTTTACAATCTCTTTTACAACAAATTCTACATTTGATATGTCAACATGGTCAGTTATTGCTATTGCCTTATATCCGTGGTTTCTTGCTCTTTGGACTAGTTCGTTTGGTGATAAAACACCGTCACTGAAGAATGTGTGAGTATGTAGGTCTATCATTCTATACTCTCCTCGGATTGATCGCCGTTGTTATTTACGGAAGTTTCATTTTTCGGAGAAGTTGTGTCACTTTCCTGAAATTTTGTCTCTGAGGTTGCAGAACCTATATTTGCAGATACTTTATTGCTTTGGAGGGGTAGAGGTGAGGATAGCTGACTTTCTCTTTTGGTTGTGGTTTTACTTGTATTTTCGGGAATTGATTTTTTTTCTTGAGGCAGTGATACAGATCTTTTTATGTTCAGATAGGAGGAGTAATCAACATCAATTATACTTGAGATCTCTATTATCAGTCCCAGGATTTCTTCTTTTCTAGTTTGGTTGTATACCAATGATAGTATTTCAAGAGCTTTGTTATACTTTCCTACCTTTCTATAGGATTTGCCAAGGTATTCGTATGCTTCTATGCTTTTTCCGCCAAAAGCCATAGCTGATTCAATAGATACCGTTGCTTTGTAGTATTTACCCTGAGAAAAGTAGTTTTTACCTATTAAGAATAAGCATCTACTGTCTCCTGGATATTTAGCGTTGTATTCCAAAAGTATTTGCTCGGATTTGTCATATTTGCCGGAGAGATGATAAAGTTCTCCAATTTCCAGTGAAAACTCTTTTTCTTTATCAGGGAAGAGTCTTATTCCTTCTATTGCATACTCTATCCCTTGTTTGTAATCCTTCACATGATCTTTGTAGATTTTCACCATCAAAAGGTGTAATCTATAGTCTTTTATACCACTAAATATGTCCTTGGTTATCTCTGATATGGATCCTGAGATATCGCCTTTTGTATATTTTGCGTATGCACTCTCATAACTTCCGAAGGATATGCCGGAGATAGATAGTATGAGTGACGTGAGAAGTATTTTTTTTAGCATAATTACCCTCCTACATATTAAAGGATTTTCGGAATTTTTGGCAAAATTCGTACCGAAGGGAAATTGAAAGAAAATCTGTGAAGTTTTTAAAATTTGTTGGAAATTCTGGGGAGTTTTTATGTTGAAGGCTTTTGTGAACATTTTTAAGATAGAGTCTCTCAGGAAGAGGGTATTGTTTACGCTATTCATTCTTATAGTTTTCAGGGTGGGCACGACGATACCTGTTCCCGGGGTGGATTATTCAGTTCTAGCGTCTTATTACGAAAGGTTTGGACAAAGTAGCTTGGGAATTTTAGAATTTTTTAACCTTTTTGCTGGTGGGGCTTTAACGAACATAAGTATTTTTGCTTTAGGAGTGATGCCATACATAAGCTCTCTCATTATAACTCAGTTGCTGGTGTATGTGATTCCTTCCCTTGAGAGGATATCAAAGGAGCCGGATGGAAGGAGAAGAATAATGCAGTATGCTAGGATAGGAACTGTGCCACTTGCGATTATTGAGGCATGGGGACTAAATTTATATTTTGTCAGAGGGCTTAAGTCTGAGATATTTGCTAGAACTGGTCTTTCTCTATACCCAGAGACTATCTTTTTCTATTTGAGTTTCATGATAACTGTTACTGCTGGAACAATGTTTCTGATGTGGATGGGGGAGCAAATAACAGAGAAGGGCATAGGTAACGGTATTTCACTGATAATTATGGCAGGTATCGTTGCTAGGATTCCTGAGTCCGTCTATAACGTCTATAGACAACTTCAAGGAACAGGAACTATTGAGATAACAATGATACTTGTGCTTTTGCTGTTCCTAGGAGTAATAGTTTTCGTGGTTTGGTTTGAACAATCTATAAGAAAGATACCTGTAAGTTATGCCAAAAGAGTGGTTGGAAGAAAAGTGTATGGTGGTCAGAGCACTTATATACCTCTTAAGCTTAACCCTGCAGGAGTTGTAGCAATAATTTTCGCATCTGCGGTAATGAGTTTTCCTCAGCAAATTATTACCTTCTTTGGTGGAACCGATATACCAGTGATTAGAACAATATCTACATGGTTGTCTTACGAGGGATGGCTGTATATAGTACTCTATATGCTTCTTGTTATTTTCTTCTCCTACTTCTACACCTTCATACAGTTTAACCCTCAAGAACTCTCAGAAACACTTCAAAAAAATGGTGGTTTTATACCAGGAATAAGAGCAGGAGAACCAACATTCAGGTTCCTAAACGATACCATAAACAGAGTCTTGGTCCCAGGGTCTATAATAGTTGGATTGATAGCAGTATTGCCTAACTTGATATACGGCTCGTTGAATGTTCCAACTTACATAGCATACCTTATGGGTGGCACTTCACTACTTATCATGGTAGGCGTTGCTCTTGATACTTTGACACAGATAGAATCGCAACTAATAGTGCACCACTACGATGGTTTCCTGAAAAAGGGTAGAATAAGGGGCAGAGGCACCAGATACGTATAACTTCCAAAGAATTTAGATCTCATAAACATCTTCTACAAACTTAGGTACTCTTACCTCTACAGAAGATATGGATTCTCTGTATTTGATTATGAGGTTTTCTAGATCTTGATACTCACCTATCAGCTTTGAAATGAAACTTGTGATTTCCTCAAGAACTTTGATTGTTTCTTCAACAAATCTATTGTTTCTCTCTAATGTTATTCTAAGCTCAGAGAGTAGTTTGTCAAGATCAGTGTGTTGAGTTTTTATCTTATTAGACAAACTACGTGAGTTTTCCAAAGAGTTTTTCGTAACATTTGCAGTAGTGAGGAGTTTCTGAAGTGAAGCTATATATCTCTCTGCTTCAACTCTAATGGTATTTACTTGAAACATTACGGATTTTATCTCGCTTTCTATTGAAAGCTTTTCTTCGTCAATAAATATTGTATTGATTACTTCCTGAATGCTTAGAAACAATTCGTCTATCTTTCTAGATATTACCTTAAGCTTTTCTTGGTTTTCTTTGCTTAGTTCCATTTTCGTAAGCTCTACGTCAAATGAGACCCTGATTGAGTTTAGCTTTGTTGCAAGTTTTCTCAGGTCGTTGATCATCTTATTAAACGAGTGATAACTCTCCATAACTTCTGGTAGTAGCCTAAATACATAAGCTAACATTTCACTAGATTTCTTCATGTTCTTTAAGGAGTCTGACATAGATCCTACTATTTCTGAGATAATAGAAGAAAAGATGTTGATTCTAGGTTGATGTTGTGAAAGAATGTTCTCTGCATTTTTAGCTAGGCTTGAGATACTGTGTAATTCGTCAGAGAAATTTTTTACTCCTCCCTCTATTTCTTTAATAGATTCATTTACAGTTTTAAGCTCTCTGATGTCACTCTCAATCATTTCTTCTACTCTCAGTAGCTCTTTTTTTGACTGGTCAAAAGTAGCTATAGCTGTATCTATCTCACTTTCTACAGACTGCAGAAGTTTTCTCATTTCGTTTACAGTCTTTATTAAGAGAACGGCTGAAGAGTATTGGTTGTTTATGATCTTCTCTAGATTTTCCATTACTTTGTATAATTCTTCTGATGCAATTTCTTTTTTTCTGTTTTCCCTCAAATTTAGGAAATTGTTGACCACATCTCATCAGATAGAGATTCTGTAAGCCTTTATTAAGGATATAACCAGTGTAGTGATGATTACGACTGAGGCAATTGCCTGGTCCACCCAGGAGAAAAAAGGAATTGTTCCCATAAGTGTTATCAAAGCTATTAGTATTGCTGAAATTAATGAGGAGGAGATCAGTATCTGTTTGGAAATACTTTCCCTTTTTTTAGAAAAATCAAGTAGAAATGGAATCATCCCCGAGGATATGGATGTTTCAAATAGTAAGACTATAAGCAGAAACACTAGAACACGATCAATTCTTTCAGCGAATTCAATATTGAGTAAGAGAATTATAGCGGAGTAAATCCCTATCAGAAGAAAGTTTGAGATTATGTTGAATATGGGAAAAGAGATAGTTACGTAGGTTTTGCTAAGTTTGTTCCAGAGAGTCATCATAAGCAGAAACTTCAGTAAAGGTAGTGTTAAAACTGCGATACCGAGGGTGAAGTATATAGAGGTTAGGCTAACTTGTCCTAAGAATAGTCTTAGGAAAACCCACCCATCTATTGCTGATGAAATCAGTGTCTTTATAACGAAAAGATGGTATATCCTTTGGTTTTGTGATTTGTCTTCCATAAGTTGTGATGGATTCATAATAACTTTAGGGGGTTTTCATTTTCAACTTTTTCACGAAAATTGTAATAAAATCTAAGATTCACAACTAGGTGTAGTTTCCTTATTTCTTTCACACTCTCTATCAGGACTGGTGAATAGTCTTTTTAATGATTTAGCAAGCACTTGAAAGGTTTAGTGCAAAGTATAGTTTGTGCTTGACGGATGCTATTTAGAAACAAGGATAGAAGGATTGGTTAAAGAAACTTGCGACTAGGTGGTTAAGATAAATGTGCTCAGGCTAAAGCTTTTAGGGTTATTATAGCTTAAACCTAAATATAACTTCTTGGAATTCTATGGTGAAAATTTTTCCTCTGTTCTCGTATTTCAGATATCTATCTTCAAGGATTTTCTTCATTATCTTGTATGTAAATTCTACATCTTCCTTACAGTGGTTTATAACCATATCTATTTTCCCTTCTCTAAATATCTGTGGTATAACTTCGCTAGAGATACTTTTTTTGCTATTGAGGTTATTTCTTATCAGGTTGTCCAGAGATATTCTTGTGTCACCAACATGTTTTTTAAGAAGATCGTTTAGGATATCAAAGCTTTTGACACTATCTGTTACTTCAAATCTGCTGTCGTATCTAGATAGAACCTTGTAGTCAAAATTTTTCGTGTTGTAGCCTATGACAATGTCAGATGAGAATAGGAGGTCTATGAGTGTTTTGACGTTGCTTTCATTAAACACAAGGGTTTCATTTTTATTTATGTCGTAGACAACTGCTATTGCAAGAAGCATGTCCTTAGCGTTATCCCAACCTCCTACTTCGTAGGAGTACTTCTGGGTTTCAAGATCAAAGACTAGGGGTTTTTTGAAATTCTCAAGGGGGTATTTAAGAAGGTCATACTGGGCGTATTTTTCGTTTTCTTCAACCTGAGGAAGTTCTCTTTTTAGGTAAGCTATGGAGTATTTTACAACTTTGGGGTTGATTTTTTCTTCTGAAGTTTCTGAAGGTTTATTGAGGTTGTCTGATAGAAACTTAAGAACTTTCTCACCCATTCTTTTGGAAAGAATAGTGTTGCCATTACCACATTTGGGTGATTGTATGCAAGCAGGACATCCACTATCATTTGTGCAAGCACAGTTTTTTACAGAGATCAAAGCCCTATTTATGATTTTATCAAGCTTGTCAAAAGCTAGTTCCGAATACCCTACGCCACCTTCTATCGCTTCGTATATTATTATTGTAGGTTGGATTCCACCACTTACATAGGATAGCCCTCCTAGCTCGCTTCTGCTACAGATTATTTCCGTAGGATACATTCCTATTATAGAGTGTTCTGCAGAGTGTAGGCCTGAAAGAAGAATGTTCTCTTCGTTTATCTTTACATTCTCCATTGACTTGTTGCTCCTTATATACTTTATGTCCTCGTCATACTTTACTATTTCTCTAAGTTTGCTACCATTGAAGAGTATTACTATTCCCTCGGTATCATACTCTAGAGTATAAGGGGTAGGGTATTCTGTGTATCCTATAACTTTCCTTTCTCTTATGATCTCGTTGTTGACTATCTTGGGTTCGTATCTTACAGTTAGAAATCCAGTGTAAATCTCCTTGACCCTTAGTTTGCAGTAATTAATGAAGAAAGCATTGTATTTTTTGGTTTTCATTGTGCTGATGATTTCAATATCTTTATCAACTAAAACTTCAGTTGAGCTTTCTTCATTAGTAGGTTTCACTACCACAAGATTGTTTTCAAAGTCTATTTTTTCCACTACGTAGCTATCTCCCATATGCATATATATTCCGCCAGGATGGCATTCCAAGAAGATGTGGCTGAGGTTTATTTCTCCTATCTTCTTGTTATTCTTTGAGTCATATATGTAAAAGTTTTTGCCTATTCCTCTGAGGTTTATCATACTTCTCAGATCTTGCTTTGTGAGATGAGTAAAGAAGTATTTTTCGCAGTTTATACTTTTTGTGAAGTGAACAATTTCGCTTTTGTCTTTATTTTTCTCAATGAATTTTTCGGTTGTATATATCCCATCAATTCCCCAGTATTTCTCTATTAGGTTATCTTGAATGAAATTCTTAGGATCTTCTAGTGTTTCGTTGTATGCAACTATTGCTAGGGCAATATAGTAGCCTATTACTCTATCGTTATACACGTTAGCGCTAAGAGCTTCAACTTCGTCTGAGAATAGTTCTTTGGGATTGTTATAGTAATACTTGTCCAGTATGTTTTCAGTCGGGAGAAATATTGCAGTTCCATCTCTTGTTCTTCCAGTTCTACCAAATCTTTGCCTTAGGGATACTTTTGAGGAAGGAAATCCAACGACGCATACTACATCAAGATCTCCTATATCTATTCCCATTTCAAATGCGGAGGTAGCGATAAGTCCTTTTATTCTACCGCTTTTGAACATATTTTCAATTGCTATTCTGTCCTTGTGCTCGTATCCAGCTCTGTAGGGACTTACAAGCGTAGCTAACTCTGACTTCCTTATAGCTTTAGTAATTCTTTCTACAGCCTTTCTGGATTTGACGAAAACTAGAACCTTTTTTGAAAGTCCGAGTATGAAGCTTTTTAGAGTTTCAATTACCCAGGAGTTTGGACTCATGATACTAGTGTAGGTTTTGTTAGGAACCAAAAACTCTATTTTCTTGTTTCCAGATGTGCTTTTGTCAATTATCACAAATTTTTTGCCAAAAATGTTTTCTATGAATTCTTTTGGATTACCAATTGTTCCAGACAGTGCAAAGTAACGGGCGTTGTTTGAGTATATATCATTCATCATATTGACAACACGTATCAAGTTTCCAAAGTGTGATCCTTTAATTCCAGACATTTCATGTATTTCATCAACTATTATTACCTTAAGATTTTTCCAAAATCTTTCCCAGCTCTTGTTATACAGTATTAGAGAGTAAATAAGCATTTCGGGGTTAGTTAGAACAAACCCTCCCCTGTTTTTTATTCTACTTCTTATAGACCCACTTGTTCCTGAGGTGAGAGGATAAACCTCAACAAAAGGAGCAACCGTATTTATGTAGTCTCCTACTTTTTTGGCTTGATCGTTTATCAAAGCATTTATGGGGGCAATGTATAGTGCTACCGAATTTTCGTCTTTGTAAAGCTCCTCAAGGTAGGATATAACGTAGGGTAGAGTTTTGCCAGATGCGGTAGGAGTGACTATAGCTACGTTATTACCGTTACAGAATTCTTTTATTGCCCTTGCTTGATGTTTATAAAGAGTTATTCCCAATCTATTGAGCAGTTTTTTGGAATATTCACCTAATTCAATATCGCTTTCGTATTCCGGTGGTGTGTAAGGTTTGACATGAGTGACAGTGAATTTAGAGTACAAGTCAAACTCAGCTTTGGTCTTTTCATCCATTATCATGCTCCCAGGGACTAGAAGGAGATTCTCTCGGTAATAGTATTACCAAATTCGTCAGTGATTTTCAATAAAACCACTCTCGTCTCGTTTTCAAGATCAATTCTAAACGTTTCTAAACTACTATCAATTACTCCATCTAAGGGTAGAAGATAGTTCCAGTTGATGCCATCGATGGAGTATTGAACCTCTTTTAGAGAGGTGTTATCAGAGATCTTGAATTCTAAAGTAACTTTCTTCTCAGATCTTTTTACGTTGATACTTTCTCTATTGACGTAGGGGGTAGAAGCATCAACAGTGTAGTTTTCAATGAAGTTGGTTGTATAGATCTCAAATCCCTTGGGGTTTGTCAAGGAATCATCGGCGATGAGCATGAAACTGAAAATTCCGTTGCCGATGAAGTATTTGTTTATGGAAAATTTAGTATCAGTTATTGGGTCCCTGTTGAGGATTTGCCACACATTTTCGTTGTAGTTACGCACAAATAGCCTATACCTTAATTTGTCATTATCTGGATCACTGCTTTTCCATTCAAAATTTAAAAGTTCTCCTTGCTGGGACACCGTAAAAGATGAAATTTCAGGTTTTGAGTTTTTAGGAGTATATAGTAGGGAAATGCTTTTCAGAAGTGGTGAAACTTTTGGATTTTTTGATGATAAGATAACTTTGATTTTCACGTATTGGTATTTATCAAGGGTTATGAACTCCTTGACCTCAGTCCAATCCGACCATGTTGTATCTTCTTTTGGTGTATTTCCTCCTTTTATGAATATGGATACCGAGGTGCTACTTGGTATGTTGCCATCGTATTTAATTCTACCCCAAGCGTCAACTTTCCCTACATCTATCTCCTTTGTTTCTAGGTAGCCTGTCAAAACTATTTGGTCAAGGTTGATTATGTCAAGCCCCGAAGGATTTGCACTTGAGATGTATAGATCTTTGCCAAATCTGAAGATTTTTAGGAAGTTTCTACCATAGAAGGAAGATTTGAATTTGTTTTCGTCAAGAGAGTATTCTACTAATTTGCCATCTATTGTTGTAGCAAAGAGTTTGTTATCAACAATTTCAAGTGAGGTTATTCCAACTTCGCTAAAAAGGGTTTCTATTCTCTTTGTGTTTATGTCTATTTTATAGACATTTCCTTTGGTATTTCTAAGTAAGTTTATTGGTAAAACTTGGGTAGCTTTAGACTCTTGTTGGGATGTTCCTTGTTGTGTTTGAGATGATGAGATTACATTGTAGGTAGAAACGATTAGAAAGTTTTTGTATTTTTTTATGTCAGTTATTTCGCTTTCTTTGAGAGAGATGAAGGGCTTGACATCATAACCATTGAAGGTGTATATACTACCTGTTCCACTTGAACCAATGTAGACCTTATCATTATCAACCAGGGCAACCAGGAAATGTTTTTCACTTTCTGTTTCAAAGATTGGTTTGTAGAAGTTTTTTGAAACTTCGTAAATACCTGGCTTATTACCAGAGATTGCATAATACTTATTGTTGAACTTGAAAACATCCCAGATGTATCCATTCTCAAATGTTACCAAAGGTTCAGTATTTAGAAAGCTAAGGAGGTAGATGCTTCCTTTACCTCCAGTTAGCATGAAAAGAGAATTATCAATGACTTTTAACTTAGTTATCATTGAGTGATTTGCAACAGAACCGATGTTTTCTAGCTTTCCCCCAATGTAGCTGTAGATATTGTTTGGGTTTGCTGTTGCAATAATAAGATTGTCATTTATGTTATCAACCCAGCTTACGAATGCTTCCGTTCCGTTGAAAATACTCTTAATAGCGTAGCTTAGGGATATCCCTCCGCTACCATAGTGGAAAGAAATGTTACTTGATGTTGTGGATTCTATAAAGGTTTGTGAAGAGAAGTCTATATCAAGTTTCTTTGTATATATTCCAAAGGAAAAGTTGGTAATTAGTATGATGGAAAACTTTATCCATAGGGTTCTTTTCAGAGAATTTGAGAGTATTCTCATTAACTTTTCCCCTTTTTGTAAAGAAGATGATCAAGTGAATACTTGCCTCCGCCTAGTATTAGTAAGGAGATGAATATCGCAAGATAGAGTAAGGTAAGTTCGTAGGGATTGCCTGAGCGGATATTGTAGTAAAGTGCAACTATCATAACAGATGTTAGAAGCAATGCATTTATCCTGGTAAATAACCCTAATAGGAGGAGAATGCTACAAAGGAACTCTATAAGTCCAGTAAGAATTGCAAATAGGCCAGGAAGAGGAAGTCCTAGGTTTGCAACTTTATCCACAAATTTCCACTCTTTGCCACTTAGAAAGTTTATTATTCCCAGTAGTTTCCCCCATCCGTGAAAGAGAGCCATAGTAATGCCTGAGACTATTCTGAGAATTAGAATACCGAGATCAGCCATAAAGAACCCCCGTATTTTCTCATTAAGAAATTGTCAAAAATAGCTTTTCTTTCTTGCAATTTCTTTCACTCAATTCCAGTAAAACCTAATTACCACAACATCGCTTTACATTATCTAATTACAAATTCCTGGACCTTATTAACTTAACTTCAGTAGAAACCAGTCATTTGACACATTAATTATAAGCTTCAGACCCCTTGCTGTAAGGTGAGTTTTTTGTAGATTAAGGTTTGTGTCCAATGCTTTTAGTTGTAGAATTCTTTGAGGTAGTTCTACCTTTCAAAAAGATAAATAAGGGTTTCAAGGGTTTTGTTTTCCTGAAAGTCAATAGCGACAAAGCTACCTTCGGCTCTTACAACTTTTACGGGCATCTCAAGTAAATACTCACTTTCACCTATTGTAATTTTGTATAACCTGACTATTTCCTCCTCTAGTTCAGCTTTATCGTCAAACTTTATAAGAATACCACTTTTGCTTATGTCTACTATCTCTCCTTCAAATAGTTTCTGGTTTGATACAATAGTAATTCGGGATACCTTCTTTGTTGGTATTCTTGGGAATCTTCTTCTGTCATTCTCCTCAACAAAGTCAAATCTGTCTGTGACTCTGTTTTTGCCTTTTCTCTTTGAGTAGTAAAGCATTCTGTCTGCAGTGGCTATTATTTCATCAAAACTCTCTCCATCAAAAGGAAAAACTGCTATTCCTATGCTGGTTCTTATGTCCATATTTTTCTTTGCAAAATATTCTTCTACATTTGCTCTTATCTTTTCAGCAACTGCTCTTGCCCCTATTCTTCTTGTTTCTGGGCAGAATACTACAAACTCATCTCCACCATATCTGAAAAGCACATCAGCTCTCCTAATACAGGATGATACTATTTGTGAAAATTCGTTTAGTATTTCATCACCAAATTGGTGTCCATACTCGTCGTTGTAGCGTTTGAAGTTATCTAAGTCTATCATGAGGAGAGAGAAGTAGCCACCATACCTTCTTATTTTCTCTATCTCGTAGTTAACGAGAGCTTTTAGCATATGATAGTTATATGCATGGGTTTTGTAGTCTTGAAACATCACTTCTACAAATCCGATGAATCTCTCCATCTCCATGATCTTGGGGTTAAAGATTAGTCTGTTAGTTAGGAAATACTCAAATGCTACTATTCTTATGTCCTGTTGAGGTAGTTGGGTTTTTGTTGAGAAGATCTTGTTCCAATGGTGTATAACTTCCTCATCCTCTACTTCAATGCTGAAGACGAATCTCGTTACATCTCTTAGAAGACCTATGTTTTCTGGAACGATATCCTTGTTACCAGATCTAAACTTCTCAAAAATACTGTTGAGTTGATGCAAATATTGGTTTGTCAGAAATTCTTCCTCAATAGGTTTTACAAAAAGTTCTCTAGCTTCCAACATATCAAAATTTTACCACATTCTTTGCAAGATTTCAACAAAATTTAGCTGAAGTCAATAGGATCTGAGAGCATAATTAGGCATATTTTTTCTCTCTATTCCTCTTAGATTTCCTGTTGGGACGAGAGGATGTTTTCCCAATATGTGTTTAAGATGTTTAGTATAAAGTGAATTCTGTAACTGACGAATATTAACTAGAATCAAGAGGGGTAAATAATGTAGAAAGTTTAAGATCTTAATCTGCTTAGCTAAACCTTGAAATTGTTAGTGCTTATGGTATATTATCTGTTTTTAGGAGCAGGTTATGAGGTATGAGGAGATAGATGATATAATTCTAATAAGGCTTCCTAGGGAGGTGAATGTTGCTGAGACAACAGAGTTTAGCAACTTATGTGAGTTCTTCTTACAGAAGGGTTTTTCAAAGTTCGTAATAGACTTTTTTGAGGTAAAGTTTATTTCAAGTGCTTTTCTAAGTGTGTTAGTAGCTATGAAGAAGAGATTGTTTTTATCAACTGGTAACGTAGTCTTGGTAAATCTTTCTCCGAGCGTTTACAAGATACTTGAAATAACAGATCTTTTGTCCTTTTTTGATATCTTCTCTTCACAAGAGGAGGGGATTGATTACTTTAACAGAGTAATTTAGATGGTTTTTCCTTTTTTCCTGTAAACAACTGATAGGATATTAGCAACTATGCTATAATACTCTGGAGGGATTTCTTCTCCTATGTCTACGGAGTAGTACAAAGCTCTAGCAAGGTGCCGATTTTCAACTATTTCAATGCCGTTTTCCTCAGCGATTTTTCTTATTTGTAAGGCTAGTGAGTCTATACCCTTAGCTATCACTGTAGGGGCACTCATATATGAAGGTTCGTATTTTAGTGCTACTGCATAATGGGTTGGGTTCGTTATCACCACATCTGCACTAGGTACTTCTCTCAGTGACCTTCTGTGTAAGATTTGTTGCTCTAGCTCTCTTATTCTAGCTTTGATCTGGGGGTCTCCCTCAAATTCCTTTATCTCTTGTTTTAGTTCCCTAGGAGTCATCATTAGGGATTTTCTAAAGCTCCATCTTTGGTAGAGATAATCAAATATACTAAATACTAAGAGAGCTATTACCGCTATATTTGCAACCTTAAAAGAGAAACTGGTAACGTAGAAAAACCCTTGCATTGGTTCATTGAATATTATCTTCTTAAAGTTATCAATCTCTCCCACTATTGTGAAGTATAGGGCTACTCCGAGGATAGTCATCTTTATTATGGACTTACCTAGGTTAAAAAGAGCATCTCTGGAGAAAAATATTCTTTTGAAGTTAGAAGGAATATCAAAGACTCTTCTGAGGTTGGGGATAAGCTTTTTCCAGGATACATTGAATCTTGTTTGTAGGGTGTGACTTATGATGCTTAAGAATACTGCTAAAAGCAAGAGGGGTAGTAGAAATCCTATCACTACCTTGAATGAAGCTAGAAACATGTTGTTAAAGTTGCTGATACTGATTTCTTTTGATCCTATTGAATTAATGGCAATGTGGAAGATTTCATAAAGCCCTTTGAATATATTCATTGCCATAAAGGATATAGCCCATACCATCAGCAACAGGATTATACCGCTTGCTAATTCTTGGGATTGAGGGACGTTTCCTTCTTCTCTTGCTTTCCTAAGACGGTATTCGGTTGGTTCTAATGTTCTCCCCTCATCCTCCTCAGCAAAGATCTGGAGGTTGATATATGAGATTCTCTGCTCCGTCAGGCTCACCTCCTCTCTTCTCCTTTCGCTAAGAAAATTATTTAAAAGGTGGAAACAACTTTTCAAATTTTTGCTTGTTTGTCCAAAGATTATTGGCTATGTGGTTTACTCTGTAGTCATTCGGAAACTTTAAAATCTATTGATACCTTTAGGCAGTGAATCCAATTAGGAAAAGTGTTCACCCAGTCCCGATAGGGACTGCAAGAGTGGTAGAAAGAAAGAATACATTCTAGTCACGAATTTTGGAATTTATCAAGATCTTAGGGTGTTAATTGGAAATGGGGTGGTAAATTTCCTTTAAAATAGTACTTTGCGGTATGATAGCAATTTTGGACTTTGGATCGCAGTATACTCAACTTATAGCGAGAAGGATAAGGGAGATGGGGGTATATGCTGAGATATTTCCGTATGATATTTCTGAGAAAGAGCTTCACTCTCATATTTATGGTGATGAGAGGATTGAGGGTATTATCTTGTCAGGGGGTCCTTCAAGTGTTTTAGATCCGTCTGCTCCAGCGGTTTCTCTTAGCTTTATTTGTGGTTATGGTGTGCCCATATTGGGAATATGCTATGGGATGCAATTACTCTGTAAGCTTGAGGGAGGGAGGCTTGAAAGATCTAAACTTAGGGAATATGGTTATACCGAAGTTGAGATAATTTCAGAGTCTAAGTTGTTTGAAGGGATACCGAGAAATATAGTTGTTTGGATGAGTCATGGGGATTCTGTTGTTGAACTGCCCCCTTTTTTCAGACCTACGGCGTTTACTAAGAATAGAGTAATTGCTTCTGCCGAAAATACGGCAAAAGATGTGTATTGCGTGCAGTTTCACCCAGAAGTTTTTCACACTCAATACGGAACCGAAATATTAAGAAACTTTGTTATAGGAATATGTAAGTCTGCACAAGGGTGGTCAATGGAAAGGTTTATGGAAAGTGAGGAAGAGAGGGTTAAGAGGTTTGTAGGAGATAGGCATGTTGTAATGGCTGTGAGTGGTGGGGTGGACTCAACTGTAATGGCTGTGTATCTTAACAAAATTTTAGGAAAGCAACTTACGCCTATTTTTGTCAATACAGGGCTTTTGAGGTTGGATGAGGAGGAAGAGGTTGTGGAAAATTTCAGAAGTTTGGGTATTGAGATACGATATGTAAACGCAGAGGAGGAGTTTTTGCTTGCCTTGGAGGGAGTTACAGATCCCGAGGAAAAACGGAAGATCATTGGTAGAAAGTTTGTTGAAGTATTTTTCAGGAATATAGGTCCATCGGATATACTTGCACAAGGCACACTGTATCCTGATGTTATTGAAACCTCATCTGTAAAGGGGCCTTCTGCTACAATAAAAACCCATCATAACAGAGTTAAGGAAATAAGGCAACTTGAAAAGGAAGGGAGGATTCTTGAGCCTTTCAAATTCCTTTTCAAGGATGAAGTTAGGAAACTAGGTAAGATTTTGGGAATTCCAGATAGACTTCTTAATAGGCATCCTTTTCCGGGACCTGGGTTAGCGGTTAGAATAATGGGTAAGGTAACTAAGGAAAAGATAGATATCGTAAGGAAGGTTGACAAGTTATTCATACAAGAGCTCATGAATGAAGGATTATATGACAAGGTTTGGCAGGCGTTTGCGGTGTTGCTCTCTGATAGAGCAGTCGGAGTTATGGGGGATGAGAGGAGCTATGGGTATGTGGTAGTATTGCGAAGTGTAAATAGTGTTGACGGAATGACGGCAGATTGGTCACGACT
>JBCNVF010000061.1 GCA_039630355.1 Brevinematia bacterium | reverse complement strand
GGAGAAGAACTATACTTAGTTGTGGGTATTGGGCTTTATTTTTCAGGCTTTCGTTAATTTGACTTTTGTGTTAGCAAGGTTAAAAAATCCTAAAGCAAAGGGGTGAGCTATGGCTAATACCAAGGGTGTTGTTGATTTGCATAAGGGAGAGTTCATAAAAATAGACGATGAAATATGTAAAGTTATTGAGGTTGATAAGAAAAGTGGTGGAGGGCAATTCGGCTCTATAGTTCATGTTAAGTATGTTGTGCTTTCAACGGGAAGCTATCATGATAGAAGGTTTAATCCTGCAGATAAGGTTGAAGTGCTAGATGTTCAGACTGTAAAGTGTGCATTTTCTTATAAGGATCAAGATACTTTCTACTTTATGGATGAAACAACTTATGAGCAATATGAAATAAGGAGTTCCGTATTGGGTAAATTTGGTAACTTCCTTAAGGAGAATGATGAGGTTGAGGTGATAGTTTATGATGGTAGAGCTATTTCTGTGAACAAGCCTGAGAAGATAAAGGTGAAGGTTGAGCAAACAGGAGAAGTTTCTTCTGGGACTGATAAAAGTGTCTGGAAACCTGCTCTTATTGAAGGAGGAATCGAGATAATGGTTCCTGGGTTTATAAAAACTGGGGACACGATTGTAATAGACACTGAGAAATTTGAGTATGTAGGGAGAGAATAGTTATATTTGTCTATTTAATCATTTTTATAAAGTCATCAAAAAGGTATCTGGAGTCGTGGGGACCAGGGCCTGCTTCAGGGTGGTATTGCACGGCCATTATGTTTTTACTTTCACATATTATTCCTTCTACGGAGAGATCGTTGAGGTTGATGTGAGAAACTTCAACATCTTTAGGTAAAGTATTGGGATCAACTGCAAATCCATGGTTTTGAGAAGTTATCTCAACTCTACCAGTTCTTAGGTTTTTGACGGGATGATTGATAGCATGGTGTCCAAACTTTAGCTTATATGTTCTTGCTCCTAAAGCAAGTGAAATAAGTTGATGTCCTAGACATATTCCAAACATTGGTCTTTTACCGATAAGATCTTTTATCAGTTTTATAGCATGCAAAATTGCTGCTGGATCTCCAGGACCGTTTGATATAAAAATACCGTCAGGATTAAGTTTCAGAACATCATCTGCTGAAACTGTGTAAGGGAGTAAACTAACTTTAGCTCTCCTCTCTGCAAATAGTCTAATGATATTCCATTTCATACCATAGTCTAGCGCAACTATATTGTATATTGGCTCTTCTATATCAATTACTGTCTTTACTTCTTTTGTTGAGACATAGGTTGTTAGATCCAAACCTATCATATCAGGAAGGTGTTTCACTTTCTCTTTTAAAACATCAATCTCATCAATTCTTGGGGATATTATCCCCATCATAGCTCCATAGTTTCTTATATGTCTTGTAAGCCTTCTGGTGTCAACTCTGTCTATAGCTACTATCCGGTTCTCCACTAGATACTCTCTAATGGATTTTTTGGAATCCGAATTACTAGGATAGTCACATATCTCTCTCATCACAAATCCTGAGACTTTCGGAGAGTCAGATTCTACATCTTCCTCATTTACTCCATAGTTGCCTATGTGAGGGTAGGTCATGACAACTATCTGCCTATAGTAAGAAGGATCTGTAAGTATTTCCTGATACCCAGTCATACCTGTATTGAATACAACTTCTCCCCATGTCTCTCCTTCGTATCCAACAAATCTTCCGAAAAATACCGTTCCATCCTTAAGGACTAATACTGCATTTCTTTTGAAGTCCATAGCAATAAAATTTTTTACGATAACCAAAATCTATAGCAAGCTTACCTTTATACAAGACTTCACAGTCTAAGAAGTATCAGTTGCTTCAGCTTACTCTATCAACTTTAACCTTCTGGGCTCTGTTCGGAGAATAATTTTACACAGTCTCATCAGGGACTGCAAGAAGGGTAAAGGAAAAACTTTTTATTAGATTTTGGAATTTATTGTGTATGACCTATCAAAGTTGAATTGGTTAGTCTATATCTGTAAAAATTACGAAAAAGTTAGGGGGAATTATGGGAAATATTGTTTTTATAAATGGTGAATTTTATGAAAGAGAAAATGCAAAGATTAGTGTTTTTGACAAGGGGTTTTTGTATGGTGATGGTGTTTTTGAAGGTATAAGAGCTTACGACGGTAAGATTTTCAAATTAGATGAGCATATTGATAGAATGTTTGAAGGAGCAAAGGCTATAATGCTTGAACCTCCTTACTCTAAGGATGAGATAAAGGAGATAATCATTGAGACCTGTAGGAAAAATGATATCAAGTCTGCTTACATTAGGCCTGTTTTGTCAAGAGGAGTTGGTGATCTAGGACTTAATCCCTTTCTTGCTAAGAAGGCTTCTTTTGTTGTAATTGTTGATAAGCTTGTTATGTATCCTGAGGAGATATATACTGAGGGGATGAGTATTATCGTAGCATCAACTGTTAGGAACTCTCCGAATTCCATGCCACCAATGATAAAGAGTCTAAACTATCTTAACAATATCCTTGCTAAGATAGAGGCGGTGAATGCTAATGTGCCTGAAGCGGTTATGCTTAACGAAGATGGTTTTGTTGCTGAATGTACAGGAGATAACATTTTCATTGTTAAAAATGGTGTTCTTATTACACCTCCGAAAGAAGCTGGAATATTGGTTGGGATAACTAGAAACGAAGTTATAAAGATTGCTAAAGCTAATGGAATACCTTTTGAGGAGAGACTTTTCTCAAAAATGGATCTGTATGTTGCCGAAGAGATATTCTTAACTGGAACTGGTGCTGAGGTTGTGCCTGTTACTAAAGTTGATAAAAGGACAATAGGAGATGGTAGACCTGGGAAAATAACAAAATTCATTCTTGAGGAGTATAGAAAGCTAACAAGAACTGAAGGAACTCCTATAAGGTAATATGCCTCTTAAGTTTACGGTTTCTGGTCTTAGGGGTATCTGGAATGATGGAATCACGCCAGATGTGGTTTCTGAGTATACTAGAGCCTTCCTCTCTTACTTGAAAAGTAAAGGATCGTGTAAGAAGATATCGTTAGGTAGGGATACCAGAAAAACAAGTCCCGTTATTAGTGATATTGTCTCAGGAATTGTAAGGAGTTGTGGCGTTGATGTTCTGGACATGGAAATTGTCACTACTCCTATGGCTTTATTTGTTACCAGAATTTTTCAACTTGATGGAGGAATAATAGTTACTGCTAGTCACAATCCCCCCGAATGGAACGCGTTGAAGTTTGTTGATAAAGATGGAGTATTTGTTTCTCAGGAAGGGATAGATTTTATATCCAAACTGGAAAAGCATAGCTTTTCAGATTGGATGTCTGTTGGTAGCGTTGAGAAAATTTCCTTAGATGATGTTCTGAAATTGTTTTTGGATAAGCTGAAAAGCGTGATTGATATAAGCGTGATAAAAAATAGAAGATTCAGAGTAGCATTTGATCCTGTAAACGGGGCTGGGTATCTACTGGGAAAGAAGTTTTTAGAAATGTTTGGTTGTGAAGTAGTATCAATAAATGATGATCCTGGTAAGTTTCCTCAGAGGGAAACGGAACCTGTTCCAAATGCACTAAAACAACTTTCAGCTGTAGTTTTAGAGAAAAAGTGTGATGTGGGTTTTGCCTTGGACCCAGATGGTGATAGGCTTGCTCTTGTTCTTGATAATGGGGTAGCACCAGGAGAAGAGTATACCCTTCCCTTGGCAGAGCTTTCAGCAATAAAGTATGTAAACAGAACTTCTGAGAAAAATACAATAGTTATTAACTTCTCTACTTCATCACTAAGTGAGTATATTGCTAGAGAATTTGGCTTTGAGGTTGTAAGAAGTAAAGTTGGGGAAGTTAATGTGGTTGATAAGCTTAGAGAGGTTGGAGGGTTTATAGGGGGAGAAGGTAATGGTGGGGTCATATTCCCAAGCGTGAATCTTGCAAGGGATAGTTTTGTTGGAATAGCTTTAATACTCTATCTTATGGCTAAAGAGAAACTTAAGCTTTCTGAGATCATCTCAGGACTTCCCAAGCTTGAGATGGTAAAACTAAAGACTAGTAGGGTTATTGAAGATAAAGAGATTGGTGAAATAGTTAGTGATCTTGAGAAAATGTTCAGTCTTGTAGAAGAGAGTGATGAGGACGGTAGGTGGTTTAGGTTCAGTAATGGGTGGTTACACGTAAGACTATCAAATACCGAGCCAGTAACAAGGGTAATATTTGAGGGGGATAGGGAGTTTACGGAAATAGTTACAAAAATAGTCAATAAGTTCTGTAAATAACAAGACAAGATGTGAGACTTTTAGGTAAATTTTTTTATCCTGTGGTAAGTTTTTTCTTTCCCTAGAAGTTTTATCACTTGCACAAGTCCTGGACTAACTTTTCTGTTAGTTAGCACTATTCTCAAAGGAGGTCCAAATTGCTTTAGCTTTATTCCGTGTTTCTCTGGAATGCTTCTTAGGATCGCCTCTCCTTCTTCATCTTGCTTTGATAGAATCTCGTCAATAGCTTCTAATAGATCTCTGAAGCACTTCCTTATGTTCTCATCTATCAGGTTTTCAATCCCAAATTCGGGGTCAATCTTTAGCTCATCGTCAACATATATTCTTGTCTCGTTGTAGAAATCTCTTAGAGTGTTTATCCTTGTTTTATAAACCTCAAATGCTCTCACTAGAAACTCATCATTTAACCTTTCTTCCAGCTTGTTTTCTGACAGAAATATCCTGTAATACTCTAGGAATTTCTCATAGGAAAGCATTCTGATTTGTTCACTGTTTACCCATAACATTTTTTGCTCGTCAAATATCGCGTTTGACTTGTTCAAGTCGTGGATATCAAACAAGGTCGCAAGTTCTTCCATGGTAAATATTTCTTTGTCTCCGTATGACCATCCTAACCTTGCCAAGTAATTTACTACTCCCTCTGGTATGAAACCTTCTTTTCTGTAGTGCTCTATGCTTATAGAGCCTTCTCTTTTAGAAAGCGGGGATCTGTCTTTGTTAAGAATGAGCGGTAAGTGTGCGAATACAGGGATTTCAAATCCTAATGACTGGTAGATAAGAATTTGTTTTGCAGTATTCGTTATGTGATCTTCTCCTCTTATCACGTGTGTTATTTCCATAAGATGATCATCAATGACTACAGCAAAATTATAAGTTGGTGTTCCATCACCCTTTATTATTACAAAGTCATCTAAGTCAGAAAAGGGAACTCTTATTTTCCCTTTGACCACGTCTTCGTATTCAACGTAGTTAAATTCTCCTATGTCAAATCTTATTACGTGCTCTTCCATTGGCTTTTTGCTTCTTCCTCTGCAGTGCCTGTCGTATTTCACTCCGAATTTTATATTAGCACTATCCTTTTGTCTTTCTCTAATTTCGTCTTTTGAGCAAGTGCAGTAGTATGCCCTACCTTCTTGAATCAGTTTTTCAGCATACTCTCTGTAGATGTCAAATCTGTCACTTTGAAAGTATATTTCATCCCAATGTAATCCAAGCCATTCTAAGTCTCTCTTTATGGCGTCAACAAAAACTTTCTCTGATCTTTGAAGGTCGGTATCTTCTATTCTCAGAATAAACTTACCGTTGTTCTTTCTAGCGTATAGATAATTGAATATCGCGGTCCTGACATTGCCCAAGTGTAAGTAACCCGTTGGACTTGGAGCAAATCTTAAGTTTACCATCTCTTTCCCTAGATAATTTTCAAGGAGAGAAGGATATTTATTCAATTTACCATACTTTGAATCCAACTTTCTATTAGGTGAGCGAGTAAGATTCTAGACTTTTTGCTTACTTCCTTCGGTCCTAGGTAGCATTAGTCAAGTTACAAAATTTCACTTCATACTAAATCTTCTAGGTGTTTGTTGGAAGAGGTATTTACTCAGTTCCGATAGGGCTTTTTAGAGAAATGAGAAGAACTTACACCTAATTTGATTGTTTTGCTTTTCGTTAGTGCTTTTTCCCACATAAGTTGGTTTTACGAACCTAAACACCAACAAGTAGACTAGAAATGTTTTCCTGTGAGTGTGATGGATTAGGAGTGAGGAGAAGGTCGGTATCTACGAGTGTAAAGTACTATCGTTGTGTTATCATTCTTGAGAAGGTTGTATCTGTTTGTGTTTTGTGATATCTGGTTTATGGGGTTACAGAAGAAGATTGCAATATCAATGATTGATGGATACTAAGAATATTAATGATTTGCATGTAATCTTCAAATTTTGGAATCTGTTGCACCCTTTTCCAGGATTGTTGAAAAAGGTGTGGATTATTGATTACAATTATATAGAGTTTGGTGTAACTAGATGCCGAAAATGAGTAGAAAGTAAGTAAGTAGAAAGTAAGCAGGGGGTGGGTAGGTATGAAAAAGTTTTTTGTGAAGCTTCAGGAAAAAGTTGGCCCTGTGTGGTATGAAGTTAGAAGATGGTTGAAGATAAAAAGTTCGGAAATTCAAAAGTGGGGACACGAGAAGCTGACGATAATGCTTGTGCCACATTCTGAAAAAAAAGTTGTCACCATTCATATTTCAAATTTTGCTTTGCTTTTTGTGCTTGTGATTCTAACAGTCATAGTAATAACATCGGTAATAGCAGTATCAAATAGGAAAATGACTGATCAGAAGGTAGTAAGACTGGAGAAACAGAATGAGATAAAGGATCAGTATATAAACAATTTCAAGAACAACGCTAATTTGCTCAAAGATAGGTTTGCTAGTTTTAGGTCTGATGTCAATAGAATATTCTCCCTGACAACGTCACAGACTTTCAGTGAGAGCATAAACTATCCTTATAGTTTGGAGGAGAAGGAAGAGAAGTCAAGAAACTCTGTTGATGAGGTGATATATACCAGGCCTAGGGAGATAGATGAATTGTATAGACTGAGGAAGGAGATAGAGATGTATAAGGTTCAGATGCAAAAGTTTGCAACATTTGTGGAAAATTCGCGAAAGGTTATAGCTTATATACCTTCCATATGGCCTGTTAAGGATGGTGGTGGGACTGTGACTTCAACATTTGGGCATAGGAGAGATCCATTTATGAATTTTGCTAAATTCCATTCAGGAATTGATATAGCACATTGGCCTGGAACGCCAGTGATTGCTACGGCAGATGGAGTTGTGTCTTTTGCTGGCTGGTCTGGGGGTTATGGCAAAGTTGTAAAGATAACACATAAATACGGATTTACAACTGTCTATGGACATTTAATGGCTGTGTATGTTTCAGAGGGACAGTATGTTAGGAAGGGGGAAGTTATAGGTGCTATAGGAATGTCGGGTAGAGCTACAGGATACCATCTGCATTATGAGGTAAGAATCGGCACAGAGTTTGTAGATCCAAGACCATATCTTGCTATCAGGCTTTTCTGATAAGAATTACCTTCGGTATTTTTTCCAGATATCTGTTATTGTGGAACATATATACTCAAGGTGTCTATTTGAGAGTCCTGGGTAGATTGGTAAAGATACTATTTCTCTAAAAACCTTTTCTGCTACCGGATAATCTGAAAACTTTGACCCCAGTAACTCTCTGTATTTTGAGAATCTATAAACTGGTGTAAAGTGAACACTTGTGCCTATGCCACGCTCAGCAAGAAGAGATATAAATTCGTTCCTATCCACTTTCCACATTTCTAGCCTAAGTCTTATCACAAAAAGGTGCAAGGAATGGGTAGATAAAGGTCTAACTTTTGGTAGCCTGATACCTTCAATATTACTTAAAATTTCCTGATAGGTATTCCACACTCTCAGTCTTTCCCTCTGGGCTTTCTCAAAGATTTTAAGCTGAGCTATTCCTATTGAAGCTAGAATGTCCGGAAAGTTGTATTTAAACCCAACTTCAGTTATATCGTACAGAGGTATATTCTCTTGGTACCTTCTCCAGGCATTTTTATCCATTCCGTGAAGATATGTTTTAGATATTTTCTCAAGCACTTGGTCATTGTGGGTAGATATTGCTCCTCCTTCTCCTGTTTGAAGTGTTTTTGTAGAGTAAAAACTGAATACACTTGCATCTACTCCCATTTTTTCGGTATTACCTACCCTAATTCCACCATATTCGCTTCCAAAGGCATGTGCGGAATCCTCAATAACTATCAAATTATAAGATTTAGCGAAAGATAATATACTATCAATGTCATAAGGATTTCCACCATAATAGGTGGGGACTATAGCTTTAGTTCTTTTTGTTATTCTTCTCTCGCAGTCATTGGGTGAGATTGTGATATACTCATCCTCAACATCCACTATAACAGGCTTTGCTCCTGAAAGTAAGGCCATTTCCACTGGTGATATAAATGTTATTGCAGGAATTAGAACATCATAACCTTTTAGTCCGAAAGCGTCAAAAACCAGGTGTAGCCCTGCAGTGCAAGAAGAAACTAATCTTATATTATTCTCGCTAACTCCTATGTATCTAGCTAGAAGGAGAGAAAACTCTTTGTTTCTCTTTCCGGTTGTAAGCCATCCCGTTCTGAGAGTTTTGAACACCTCAATATAGTCCCACACGCTTACGGGAGGCTTGTAAAAAGGAATCTTCATACTACTTCTTTTGCTCTACGGAAAGACTTACCTCACTAGCGCCTCCTAGCCTAACTCTATCCATAACCTCAATGATCACATGGTATGGGATGTCTTTATCTCCTCTTATTATCACAGGTACGCTAGGATCTCTGACTGTTACTTTTTTGATAGCCGGAGATATGTCATTAATTGAAATAGGGTAGTCGTTAAGATATACTTTGTTGTCCTTTGTAACAGTTATTATTATCTGTGTTCTAGGTTGGAAGTCTGATACTACTGACTTGGGTAAATTGACATTTATTGCGGAAGTTTTTATTATGGTGGAGGTTAGCATAAAGAAGATTGTCAATAGGAACATTACATCTATAAGCGGTGTAGGTTCTATACCTACCTTAAGCTGGTTTCTGTTTTCTCTGCTCAGTTTCATAATCTACATTATAGGTGAAACGAAGTTATCAGTTCAAGTAAAAGGTATTTTCTAAGACGAAGTCTGAGATTTGCAGTTGTTTATGGTTTTTCTATTTTTCTCGCAGTCCCTATCGGGACTGGGTAAGTTTTTTCTCTTGATAACTTGGCTTTGGGTAGAAAGATATGTTTTGTTTGCTTGTTTAGTGGAGATTGAGACTTATTTGGAGGTGTGGTATCAACTGGTTAGGGGCTTATTGTTGTGATTATAATTTTTAATAAAGTTGGAGGTAGAGATGGGTAACATTAGGTCAACGACAGTTATTGGGCTACTTAAGGATGGTAGACTAGTCATAGGTGGAGATGGTCAAGTTACGATGGGAAATACTATCTTGAAGTCAAATGCTAAGAAAATAAGGAAGATCTACGATGGTAAGGTATTGGTGGGTTTTGCTGGGGCTACTGCTGATGCGCTTGCTCTTCTTGAAAGGTTTGAAGGACATCTTAAGGATAACAATGGTAATCTTCTTAAATCGGCGGTCAGCCTAGCTAAAGAGTGGAGGACTGACAAACTGTTAAGAAGGCTTGAAGCTTTAATGATTGCTGGTAATAAGGAGAAAATTCTTATTCTTTCCGGCACAGGCGATATTATTGAGCCAGAGGACAATATTGCAGCGATAGGTTCTGGGGGACCTTACGCCTTAGCTGCAGCAAGGGCATTTTTAAGAACGAATCCAAACCTAGATTTGAGATTTATTGTTGAGGAATCGCTTAGAATAGCTTCAGAGATTTGCATATATACAAACAAAAACATTATCGTGGAGGAGTTATAAGTGCCACAAATTGACATAGTAACTGGACTATTTGTTGTGTTTCTCACTTCTGCTATATTGCTCTATGCTCTAGGTAGGTTTGAAATACCTTTCATAGTCTCTCTCATCACTGCTGGAGTGATTCTTGGGCATTTTGGCGTGATAGGTGAAAATCAGGTTTTTAAGGAGATTTCTGACTTAGGCATAATGCTTATGTTATTCTTTGTTGGTGTTGAATTCTCGTTAAGGACATTGTGGAACTATAAGAAGGATGCTTTGATAATAGGCTTGGGGCAAATTTTCCTCTCGGGTATACCAGTGTTTGTGCTAACTTTTGCTTTGTTTGGAAACCATAAGATCGCTTTCATCATCTCAACAGTAGTTGCTATAAGTAGCACAGCAGTTATAGTATCACTTATTGAAAAAAAGGGAGCTATTGGGACTAGGTATGGTAGAACCTCGTTTCTAGTTGCCTTAGTTCAGGATCTTGTAACAGTTGTAGTTCTTATAATTTTGCCTTTCTTAGTTGGGGGGGAGGAACTTAAAGTAGATATAGTTTGGGGAAGTTTAGTTTTTGTGGGTTATACGATAGCTCTTTACTACTTCACTAAGACAAAGTTTGCTGAAGTGCTGGTTATCAGGGATAGGTATCTAGTTGTCTTTCTTGCGGTACTGGTAAGTTTTGGTAGCGGAGTTGTAGCTAAATTCTGTGGGTTATCACCATTTCTAGGTGCCTTTCTTGGCGGAATGATAATCTCAGAGTCTTTCTTTGGAAGACATATTGCCTCAGAGGTTTTGCCTATAAAGGAGATATTCGTTGGATTCTTCTTCATATATGCAGGAGCGTTGATAAAACTGAGTTCTTTTATGGCTAATTTCCTGACAATTCTTTGGGTTACGCTGACATTGATTCTTTTCAAATTTATAGTGATGTTTCTGATTCTTATTGCTACTAGGGAGTCTATGGAACATAATTTTAGAGCGTCAGTATTGGTAGGTAATCTTGGAGAATTTGGGTTGCTTATCCTTTCAATAGGTCTATCAGAAAGAGTAATAGATGAAAGATTGTTTGTGGTTCTTTCTTCGTCAATCGTGTTTAGTATGGTGATATCCTCGTTATTGTTTAGATTGATTGATAAGCTAGAATACAGGTTGCCAATCCTAAGGTTGAGAAAGAGAGCGAAAAGGAGTTTAGGAGAGTTTGATGTTATTATAGTGGGATTTGGCCCTGTAGGCAAAAAACTATCTGAAGTTTTGAGAAGCATGAATATCTCCCATGTAATTCTGGAGATGAATTCCGAGACCGTTAGAAAGTACAGAGATTCCTTCAATATACACTTTGGTGATGCTAAAAGAGAGAATATATTAAGGTGGGTTGGAACAGAAAGTGCTAAACTTCTTGTCATAACTCCTCCATCACTTGATGAGGCTTTGTTTATCTCCGAAAAAGCTAGGACCCTAAACCCGAATATTGAAATAATAGCGAGAGTTAGATTTAGTTCAGAAATGGATGCCCTAAAGGATAAAGGAATACGTAATGTAATTTGTGATGAGGTTAGTGTGTTTGATTCAATAACAGGAGCAGTCCTTCAGAAAGTAAGATAAATATAGAACTTTCCGTATTTTATTTCCATTCCATACCAAGAATTAGCTATCTTAGGCTTTGTGAGTAACTGCGAGCTTTCTTCTTATAACTAATTTGAGTTCATAGTGCTTATACATCTATAATCTGAATATGAAGATATGTTATTCTCTTTCCTACCCTCTATTTATGGACAAAGGGGGAGGAGTAACTCATTGCCGAGAACTTGTAAGGGTGTTAGAAAGTCATGGATTCAAGGTTACTCCATTAGATTGGTATTCTGAAACTGTGGATTTTCAAGTTCTTATTCTCTTTGGTTTTACTCATTTTAACCCTGAAGTCTTGAGATATCTAAAGTCTAGGGATGTGAGGATAATAACTGTACCAATCTTTGATAGGACTAGGAGTTTACTGAGCTATAGGATATTGAGTTCTGTCTTCAAAAATCTTCCTGTTCAGAATTTGATTAAGACTAAGTATGAGGTTTTGAAACTTTCAGATATTGTTGTTGCTAGCTCAAAGGTTGAGAAAGAAGAGATTGTTTCAATCTTTGGTATTGATAAAAACAAAGTTATGATTTCATATCTAGGGTTGCCAAGCGATATTTTTCAACTTGATAAGAGGATTTCAGAGGAGATGTTTTACAAGGAGTTTGGACTGAGAGATTTTGTTTTCTACCCTTCGGCAGGAATCTCTAGGAGAAAGAACCAAATATCATTGATTAAAGCTTTGGAAGGTACTGGGATAAAGGTTGTTCTTACCGGCTGTGATAACGTAGAGAAGAGAATAGAAGATGAGTTCTTAGAAGTGGTGAGGAGTAATAAGGATGTTGTTTGTTTACCTAGACTGAGTAGAGAGATGCTTATTTCCGCCTATAAGAACTCAAAAGTCTTAGCGTTTGTTTCTTTGGCAGAGACCGCAGGTATAGTAGCTATTGAGGGAGGATACTTTGGGAATAACTTAGTGCTAAGTAGACTAAGAGTTTTCCAAGAATATTATGGAAATTTTGCTCTCTATGTTAAAAGCAAGAGTTGTGGTGACATCAGGAAGAAGGTAATCAAGGCTATGGAGATGGAAAGAAGTTATTCAATGAGAAGTTACATTCTGGAAAACTTAACATGGGAGAGATACGCAAAACCTATAATAGATTGGATACATAGAGAGGTATGAGTAATTACTTAGTTGACATATTACTAGCTACATATAATGGTGCTAGATACATCAGAGAACAGATTGACTCTATAATTAACCAAACTTACCAAAACATAAGATTGCTGATACATGATGATTGTTCAACTGATGGTACTTCCGAGATCTTGAGAGAATATCAAAAAAGATATCCGGAGAGGATAAGTTTCATTGACGATGGGATAGCAACCGGAGGTGCTGTCAAAAACTTTGAGCATCTGTTGAAGTATTCGTCAGCTGAGTATATTATGTTTTCAGATCAGGATGATGTATGGTTTCCAAACAAAGTGGAACTTACCCTTGGGGAAATGTTCACTCTGGAGAATAGGTTTGGTAAAGATAAACCTCTTATGGTTTATACTGATGCTGTCGTAACTAATGAAAAGTTAGAGATTCTCTGTAAGTCTTTCTTTGAATACACTGGAATAAGTCCTACTAATATTTCAGTTGGAAGAGTTCTAGGAACATCACTAGGGCTTGGATGCTCAATGATGATCAATAGTGCTACGAGAAGCATGTCATTACCTTTTTCGGAAAGGGCCCTTATGCATGATGCATGGATTTCACTGGTAGTTTATACTTTCGGTCATTTTTCTTTTCTGAAAAAGCCAACGCTTTATTACAGACAACATTCTTCTAATACCTTTGGGACCAGAAAGTGGAAGTTCAGTAAAGCCTTGATGAGGTTTATACCATCAGAAGAGGAGATCAATGAGTTTAGGGAAGGATACTTGAAGAGGAGAAATCAAGCTGAAGACTTTCTTAAAGTTTTTGGTGATAAGATACCCTTAAAGGTGAGGAAAGGAATAGAAGCTTATATTACATTAGCGGATCAGGGTTTTATGTCAAGAGCTTTTAACATAATAAGCTACGGAATTGGAATAGGTAATCCTATAAGAGACTGGGTTAGAATTTTCTCTAGGTGGCTTTGGCTGTAAAAATTTGTTCTAGAGGTGTATTAAGTATGAGTTTATCAATTGAGTGGTGATGACTTATCCTACAGTATTTTACAGTATCTCATCATTAGGATTATAGACAATAGGTTCTGTAATTGTGTCGTATGAGATTTTCCCATCAGCAATCAGTGAGAGAGTTTTAACTAGTATTTTATGTTCCTTTTCCAATACTCTTCTAGCTAAGGAGTCTGGAGTATCGTTTGGTAATACCCTGATCTTTGCCTGCATGATGATCTTGCCCCCGTCAATAATTTCGTTTGCGAAATGAACGGTGCATCCATGTTCCTTTTCTCCATTTTCCAAGACTCTTCTGTGTGTCTCAAGTCCCGGATATTTAGGAAGCAATGATGGATGAATGTTAATTATTTTATTTTTGAATGAAGAAAGTAGAGGATTTTTTATTATTCTCATAAATCCTGCCATCACTACTATGTCTACACAGTGCTTCTTTAAGGCCTTGACATATTCCCATTCTCTTTCTTCTTCTAACCTGGTCCTGTATTTACCAGGGTAGAGATAGATAGCTTTGACACCGTAATTTCTTGCGATATCAAGACCTCTAGCATCAGGATTGTCACTTATGACTATGACCACCTCACCATTGATCTTCCCTTCCTTACATCCCCTTATTATAGCCTCCATGTTTGATCCACGACCTGAGATGAGTATTCCTATCCTGAGCTTATCTTTTTTACCAAGCAAGTAGAGGAAAAACCTCCGTAACTTAAAAAATACGCATCTCATATCACAGTATTCCTTTTATAAAGCCTCCATCAACCTGTATACAGGCACCATTGATATAGCTTGCCTTCTCAGAGCATAGAAAGGTAACGAAGTTTGCTATTTCCTCTACTTTCCCATACCTACCCAGTGGTATACTACTCTCTACTTCTGTTTTAGCTTCCTCAAATGTTTTACCACTTCTGCTACTTTTTATTTCAAGCAGTCTTATTGCTCTTTCGGTGTATATGTTACCTGTGCATATGACATTGAATGTTACATTGTCTTTTCTTATCGTTCTTGAGAGAGACTTAGAGAGTGCATTGACTCCGGTGCGGAAAACATTTGATAACAAAAGTCCGTCTAGTGGCTCTTTTACGGCCATTGATGTAAGGTATACAATCCTACCCCAGCCTTTTTCTAGCATTTTTGGTAAAAAATATCTAGTAAGCCTTACTGCAGACATTAATACAAGCTCAAAACCGTAATACCAATCTTCTTCGGTTATATCAAAAAAGTCACCAGCTTTTGGTCCTCCTGTGTTGAATACGAAAATGTCTACACCGTTGAACTTTTCTGAAATCTCTTTTCCCAGTCTTTCTATATCACTTTTCTTAGATAGATCACAGGGAATTGCATAAACTTCAATGCCTTCCTCAGCTAATTCTTTTTTCGTATTCTCAAGGTTTTGGGCATTACTTGAGGATATTATAACTTTTGCTCCTTCTCTGCCTAAAGATATGGCAACCCCCTTACCAATTCCTTTGCTACTTGCCGTAACCAAGGCTACCTTTGACCTTATCCCTAGCTCCATAAAACAATTATCATCAACACTCTGCAGTAAAGTCAATTTTACCCATTAGGATTCCAATAAATTCCAATTTCCACTAGGTGAGTAGATGAGATTCAACCTTTTGTTTTTACACTCCTTGTTTCTAGACAGCGTTTATCAGTTACATAACTTTGTTTCATATCAAGCCTTTTGGGTGCTTATCAAGAAGGGTATTTACCTAATTCCGACAAAGATTGCGAGAGTAGTAAAAAGAAAAACTACACCCTAGTTAAAATTTTGGAATTTGCTGTACTTAGTTTCAGTAAGAAACTGAAAGGTTGTGGAAAGGCTGTGTTAGCTTTGGTTTTATTGGCTAAGACTGGGTTAGGAGTTTAGTGTTTGAAGATGCTAAGAGGTTGACAGAGCATTTAAATTTTAAAATTCTATGGTAAGAGAGGGTGATCAAGGTTATATAGAAGGTCTGTATAAACTTCTTTTCTTGGACAAAAGTGAAGAAACCTCAATTGTGATTCTTGATGAAGAGTGGATTGACAAGATTGAAGAGAGTTTTTTGAAGTTGTTTGAGGGAGCTAGTATTCTGCCTCCTTTGGGAGTCTATCCTTATGTTTCATCGGTTCCGCCAATTGATAAAGCGAAAGAGAGAGTTGAAACGATAAAGAAGACATTTCTACACATACCTCGGTTTGTATTTGCAACGCTTGAATCACTACTTTTAAGAACAATCTCTAAGGATATAGTGACATCAGATCCACTGATTTTGAAGGTATCTCAGAGTATAAATGTTGGAAATGTGAGAAAAGTTTTGGAAGGTTTTGGGTATGAGCTAGTGAATAAGGTAAGGAACTATGGAGAGTGTTCATTCAGAGGAGGTGTTTTTGAAGTTTTTCCTCCGAGTTATGATTTGCCGATAAGAGTTATAACAGACTTTGATTTAGTTACTCATATTAGGCTTTTTGATCCAGAAGTTCAAAGGATAGTAAGGGATCTGGAGGAAGTTGAGATTTCTCCTCCTTATGAGAGTAATTTCTATCTTCTCTTTAGGAAGAATAATACGACTATCTCCTTTATGGAGCTTTTTAACAACTTGAAGGTGTATTCTTTGCTCTCAAAGACAAATTTAGAAAAGGAGTATTTGGAGTTACTTGATGCTATCAGGAGGTTATATTCTGAAGTTGAGGGTGGTAAAAACTACATCACGCCAGAGGAGGTAGTTTCTAAGCTACCCGAGGATATAGTGTTCCCTGATATACATCTACGAATTTTCCCTACTTTCACAAGTGGTGAGATGTTTCTACCAAATTACGCTGTTTTGTCAAGGTATTTATTGTCTAAGCTTAGGGAATCTCGTGTTGTGTTTCTTTCACCGAACGAGAAGTATACAAAGAAAGCCAAGGTTGTGTTTAGTAAGTATAACATTCCGTATGTTTTTCTAGGAACAAGGGATAAATTTAATGATGTCCTTGAGTTAGCGGGGACTAGTGAAATTGGTGGTAGTGTTGGGATTATAGAGGGGTTGAATATACCGAGAGGGTTAGAGATTAGTGGATTGGCAGTATTAACTGTTAGGGAGCTTTTCAATAGGGAGTTCGTGGAATATCCGACTGAGGAGGTTGATATTTCTCTTGAGGAATCAAAAGAGATACAATTTTTCACTAACATAAAGGAGGGGGATTATGTTGTGCATGCTAGGTATGGAATAGGCATATTCGCAGGTATAAGGGAGATAAATTATTTCGGCAATATCAAGGAGTTTGCCAGAATTGAGTTTGATGAAGGTGATGTAGTATATGTTCCACCCGAACATTTTAATCTTTTAAGTAAATACATAGGAAGTGAGAAGCCGAGTTTAGGCTCGCTAAGACGCGGAAACTGGAAAGATATCAAGAAGAGAGTTAGAGAGAGTATTCTTAAGTTTTCAAGAGACCTGTTGAGGCTTAAGGCTATAAGACAGGTTCAGAAAAAAACTCCGCTTAGGATAGACTTTGAAGAATATGAGATGTTAGAGGACAGTTTCCCTTACGAAGAAACACCTGATCAACTCAAGGCTCTTGATGAAATAAAGCTTGATCTTGCGTCATCTAAAGTGATGGATAGGATTTTATGTGGAGATGTTGGATTTGGAAAGACAGAGATAGCGATCAGGACAGCTTATTTGCATATTCTAAACGGTTTTCAGGTTATGGTTTTAGTTCCGACGACTGTTCTTGCGGAACAACATTATAAGACGTTCTCTCAGAGGTTATCTCCTTTTGGAGTAAGGGTAGGAGTGATTTCTAGACTTAGGAAAGAAAAGGAGATTCTGGAAACTATTGAGGGGGTAGCAAATGGAAGTGTTGATCTTCTTATTGGCACTCATGCCTTGATCATTGATGATAAGGTTATTAGCAAGTTTAAGAATCTTGGTCTTGTAGTGATTGATGAAGAACATAAATTTGGGGTTGAACATAAGGAAGCTATTCTAAAAGGTAGGGAGAATGTTGATGTTCTTATGTTGTCTGCAACTCCAATACCCAGAACGCTGGGAATGGGTTTAGCTAGCCTAAAGGATATATCCTTGATTGCTACTGCTCCAGTTGGTCGCAAGCCAGTGAAAACCTTTATAGTTGAATGGAATGATGAGGTGATTAGAGAAGCGATAGAGAGGGAGATTAAAAGAGACGGTCAGATTCTGGTGGTTAGTGACAAAATAGAAGGTATAGAGAAGCTGAAAAACAGGATAATAGGGTGTAGCAAAGGTATTTTAAATGAAAGAGAAGTTTGTGTGTTGCACGGTAGGCTTGGAAAAACTGAAATTGAGAATGCTTTTTTTGACTTTGTTGAAGGTAAGTATAGAGTAATGGTTGCAACTACGATTTCTGAGTCAGGGCTTGACATACCCAATGTGAATACTGTAATAGTGAACAATGCGCATTTATTCGGTCTTGCGGATCTACATCAGATAAGGGGTAGAGTAGGCAGGAGGGATAGGGAAGGGTATGCCTACTTTATATATCCGTCAAAGTATATAATGAGCGAATTACAGATGAAAAGACTTAGCACAATAGAGGAGCATTCTGACTTGGGAGCGGGTTTCAAGATAGCTCTAAAGGATCTTGAGTTTAGAGGAGCTGGAAATCTTCTTGGTAAGGAGCAACATGGAAACATAGATGCTGTTGGATATGTCTTCTATATCAGGATGTTATCTGAGGTTTTGCGGATGCTAGAAGAAGGAGTGGATGAGGATGAAGTGGTGGATTACTCTGATCCACTCGTATACTTCAGGTTTGACAGAGTCTTTCCAGAAGAATTGGGGATACCAGATGATGAGAAAGTTGAAATAATGCTTAAGTTGAATATAGCCTATACGGAAAAACAAGTGAACTTTGTTCTTAACGAAATAAAGGAAAGGTATGGTAGAGTGCCTGAAGGAGTATACAATTTGGCAGAAGTTGTTAAATTTAGGTTATATCTCAAGAAATTCAAAGTTGAGGAAGTTTATGATAGCGAAAATGGAATCATCATAAGATTTGGTAAGAACAATTTACCTGATGTTGACAGGTTTTTAGAGATTATTGATAAGGGTAGTTGGAATATTGAGATGATACCGGACGAAGCGGATGCGGTTATACTTAAGGTTGACTCCGAAAACCTCTTTCACAAGATCTCTCAAGTGTCCCTGTTTCTTGAGAGTGTATTTAGTCAGTCTCTCTAAGGTGGTGGGTTACCTACATTCAGAGCTTAAAGAGGTATAGCAATAAATTCCGATTTCCGTTAGGTGGGTAATCGGGATTCCAAACTTTTCGCTTACTTACCTCTTTCGGTTCTAGATGGTGTTTGTTCAATTACAGAACTTTACTTAATGCTAGGTCTCTTGATGCTTGTTGAGAAAGAGGTATAGTGGATTTTTTGAATCTAATGAGGGTAGAAGTATACAATATTCCTAGATGAATAAAGTAATACCAGTCTTTATACCTACTGGACTTACAGCTTTATTACTGATACTAGCGATCTTCATTGTTGCTTATGGAGAAAGTAATGCGGTTACTCCTGAATATAATCACAATGGCTTAGAGTCAGAGTCTAGAGGTTCGTCTGTTGAACCAACGGACTTAACTTTGGAAACATTTTATACGGATGTTTCTTCTACTTTAGCAACAGACGTAGAGTTTGAGATAGAAGAGTATCCTTCACATTTAGACTACGTGATAGGTGATGATCTCTATGTAGCTGGTGTTGATGAGATAAGCAAAGAGGAAGAGATAGAGGCGATTACTGAGAAAATAAGGTCGTATAAGACTGGTTATGACGAGGAACTTTTCAAAGAGTTGCTTCTGGAAGAAGAGAAGAGTAAAAGAGAGTATTATCGTCTTGAAAAACCTGTGGTTGCTGTGGATATTGAGCAACTTGAAAGTAGGGTTGTTGCTAGGGGTAATGTAGTGTTTGGGATCTCTTATGGAAGTATTAAGAAATTACCAGATTTGTCATTCCAACCATCTTCCTATATAAAAGAGAACTTCAACATCAATCAAGATATGAGAGTGGTGTCAACGAGTAAGATAGGAAACAAGGTGAATGTGGATATAGAATTTGATCAGAAAAGTGCTATAAACAGGTTTAATGTTTCCTATAAGGAACCTGAACAAACAACTTCTTTGCCTCAATCTTCTGTAACTCATAGTTTGGAAATGCAGAAGTCGGTAGATACGAAACCGTTTGTTAGGGAACTTTCCTTTGGTGATGTGAGGTTTTCTAAAACTCCTAGTAAGTATATGGCTTACACTGCGATAGCTCAGTCAGCTCAGGGTGTGAAATTTGTTGGGAAGAAGGATAAATTTTCGTTGGAGGCAATTGCTACACTTTCAACCACAATTCCGACTAAGAGGTCCTTTACGGGCGTGAAGAGGGTGACGGAGAAGGTGATCAAGGATATTGACTTCGTGAAAAGGAAGTTTTTCAAGCTTCCTGATAGGAATGTAGATGTTGCGTCTCTTGCAGTTTTTGTTTCAATATCTTCACCTGAGAATGCTGAAGTATTTATTGATGGGATTCCTTTCAGAAGGTTAGTCTCCGGTGATGAGTATTTGTTTGATAGGTTTAGTAGTGAGTTAGAGTTAAAGTATAGTATTGAGAGTAGTAGGTTTTTGGCAGTATTTTATACTCATAACTCGGGAATAGGAATCACATTCTCTACGAATATCTACAAAGGAAGTGGAAGTGATGGGAGAAGCTACCTTTATTTACTCAATCCGAATGTGGGCTACTCACCATACGAGCTGAAGAATGTATACTTGGTAGGAAGCACCGAGTTAAGTCTTTCGCATACTTTTGAGATAACGGTGTATTATACTCAAGATCCAACAATCCTATCACCACTCCAGTTTCTACCTACAGATTACACTATTGACCTAAATAAAGGGAGAATAAAGTTTAACTCTTTAACCCCCTTCCTTACAAATGCAAACTATAACATATATACTTTGACAAGGGATCCGCTAGATGCGGAATCTACTTACACTATGAGGGTTAGATACTACGAAAGTGTGGTGAGTTATCAGCTTGACTTTGATATAGTTGAGAATAGTGAGGAAGTTAGGATAAATGGGGTTTTAGTGCCAAAGGATAAGTATACTCTACTATATCCGATAGGAAGGATTGTTTTTAAGGATCCGACTTTGATAAGTGAGGGTGATAAAGTGGAGATTTCTTATGAGTATAGGCCTTTTTTTGGTGGGAGTCAGAAAATATCTCTCGGGGCAGTATCTGAGTATCAACTTTTGGACTTTTCTATGCTAAAGCTTTCAACGGGGTTTTGGACATCACAAAGTGGTGGGATTGCTCCTAGGATAGGAACCTCAAGTCCCGAAGCAGGGCTAATAACCTCTGTGATCAATAGGGTGGATTTCAAGAATTTATTCGGTGTAAAGAGTGATAAATTCACAAGTTATATTGACTTAGAGTATGCATTTTCTGTTGTTAATCCCAACTCTTTTGGTTCTGCGATAGTTGAGGACTTTGAGAGTGGTAAAAAGTCACTTCTTTTAAGTAAGGATGAAGATGCTTGGTATTTAGCTTCTCCTTCTACTACTGACGGTTGCTACTATACTAACAGGGGTATGATTTACTATAAAGACTACAGGCAATACTATGCCAACGAATCTTTTACGCTGATGTCCTACAATTGGTCTCTCCCATCTGAACAGATTCTACCTTACTCTCAGAAAGCTGGTCCCTATATAGTAGGAGGCGGTAGACTGAGTTTGGGAGACTTCCCAAATGTTTCTCAGTATTCCTTAGTTCTTGACTACGAATTCTCGGGTGGTGAGTGGGTTGGAGTGATGTTATCTGTAAATCCATCAGGGCTTGACCTTTCAGATCTAAGCGAGATCATTGTATCTTACAAGATCCAAATGGATAATGATAGAGATAATAGCTATGATGATAACAACACTAATTCTGTTTTATTTATACTCCAGCTTGGTAGATTTTCGGAAGATTTGGATGGTGATGGTAAGTTGGATTACGAAGTTACTACTTCGCAAAATGGCTTTGAGTTTAATAATCCTGTTGATAATACCGTGATGACCAGGATAGGTGGTGGTAGGAGAGGCAGTGGAAACGGTAGGATAGATACCGAGGATTTGGATAAAAACGGGAGGTTAGATACTAACGAGAACTTTATTTCCCTCTCAAACACTTTAGAGGGGAGTGGTTGGAAGCAGTTAGTGCTTAAGCTTAGGACCCTGACATCGTCTGAGCTGGAAATACTGAAGAAAACCTACATGGTTAGACTAATCTTGAAAAAACTGGCTGGAGATAAGGGAAGAGTGCTTATAGATGAGATCCAATTGAAATTTAGAACTACTCCTGTTTATAAGGTAGATGGAATAATAGTATCTGCGCCTTATCAGATAAATTCTACAAGTATCTCTGTTTACGATTCACCGTTATATCTTAGAAACAGGTTTTTTAACATTGAGGCAAAGACTGCAGAGGAAAAGGAGAGACTTCAAGAATACTCTCACCTGCATGGGACTAGCGGAATGTCAATATCTGAGGCGAAATCAATAGATGAGACTTCGCTTAGGGTGACCTACAGTCTTTCCAATGTGCCAATAAATACAAATTTCTCACCCTACCAGGGGGGTAGGGAAGCTTTGGTATCAATAAGGTTTAATGCATCTCAGAATTTTTCTCCATATTCCAAGCTTGTAATGTATATTTTCATTCCTACCAAAAATGAAATGGGGCTACCTATAAAGCTGGGGAACGATACTTTCTCTGATGAAAGTATAGTGATAAAACTAGTGACTAAGGAGAAGGATTGGTTTGAGTTTCTCATACCGATGGACAGGTTAAGAAAGGACTATTGGAATAGGTTAGAGATAAGGATAAGGGAGGATTATAGACTCATTATTAACAACAATGTTTATGATGTTGTGCTTCCGACTATAGTTGGATTTCCTTCAGTAAGGGACATCAACTCCATAGAACTTGGGGTAAGGGTTAATACAAACTCAACAGAGCCTTCAAACACTGGAGAGATATGGTTTAACGAACTATTTCTGACGGGTGTGAATTGGTATGTAAGTAGTGCACTGAATTCTTCTTTCTTACTCTCCTATGCTGACGAACTTAGACTTCTAGGTTTCCCTGTTCTCTCAAATCCTTATGTAACCTTCTTACTGGAAAACATTTTTCCAAACTTTAGGGGTACTGGTGGAAAGGATAATGCTAATATATTTACTTTCACCTACTACTATTCTTCCGATTTTCTAAAATATCTTGGACTAAATCATTCTTTCTCCCTATCAAGAGATACCTCTTCAAAAGATCCGACTCTACCAGAATATTTACTCTATGACAATATCACAAGGGCTTTTAGATACTCTCTAGCCTCAAAGCACAATATTGCCTTTCTTCCTTCTATATCGTATTCTTTCTCAGACAGATACGTATCTTTATCCCAAAATGGTCTGGTTACAATAGGAACTAACTTGGTGATGCATAATATGCTTTCCGAAGAGATAGGTCTTGATTCGCAGGGAATTGTCTCTTATACTGTTCCATTCGTTGAGAAATACTTCTCCTTGAAAAATACACTTACTCTCTCGTCAAGTTACTCTGCGAAAAACTATAATACTACGACTAACAATATTTACTATTTCCACTCTCCCTCGTATCAAAACTGGATATACTCGCTATCTCTGGATTCATTCTTCAATCACTCTTTTTTAAGTGTGAATAATTCCTTCAAGCACTCGGAGACATTTGATTTTACTGAAACGAACGTTATTCCGTTTGTTGAGGAAATTTCAGAATCTTCGGTTTTTCAGAGGAATTATTATTCTTTGGTTCTCTTATCCGAAGGGTTTAAGGAAAGAGGTAGGAGGAAGGAGGTATATGAGAGTGATACGTTGTCAATTTCTCTTGCTAACCTTTTCAAAACTGTTAACTTTTACATAACTCCTGTTTATGAGTTTAAAGATTTTAACTTTAGGGAAGTTTCAAATTCTCTCTTCAGAGATACTCAGATGATTGGTAAGGTGACGTATAAGCTTGATTTCATGATCAACAGGTTTATATTTAATTCGGTCTCGCTGAATTCCTCATTGAATACAACATTTTCCGCAAATTTGGTGAACTACGAGCTTAAGTGGTATGACTTTTACACGAACAATCTTTATAGAGGCGTAGTAGCTATACCTTTCTACGAATATTCGGGATTGTTTGGTTATGAAAACCTTAGCAATGCTCTGGTTTTTGTATCCAACCTTTACAATGTAAGAAGTGTTGTGAATCAGTTTACTTCTTCCGGGATTTCTATATCGTTACAGCAGACTGAAAATATACTTTTGAGTCTAATACCAAGAAGTTATACCTTTGACTACTCAACCACTACCGTGAGGGAGCTGAGCAGTTTCAGACAGTCAACGAAAGTTTTAGTTACAGCGGTGTCCTATATTCCGATATACAAACTTGATTGGTTTATATTTAGAAGAACTACTAATGTGTCAGTAAACGATATAGCTGTTAGTTTTACTTTTTCTAGGGATGAGAATCTCAACTCGTTGACAATGATGGATAAAGTGAATTTTTCTTTTTCATTTTCTGGAATTGTTAGCACACAGCAGAACTTTTTGATTTCTTACGCTCTTACCTATTCTTATCAGGATGTGATAACTAACTTACCTTCGTTTTACACTAATTTTGGAATAGGTCTTACTTCGCCACAGTCTCTCTTAAGTTTAGTGTCTCATAATTTTAGATTCTCTTACTCTTTTCTGTTTCCCACGGAGAGTGATATTGATCTGTTTTTAGTGAAGATTAAAGCTAACTCAATAATAGAGAACAAGGAGGAACTTAGTCTCTACTCTGAATTTCCATGGTATAACAACAACAAGTTTCCAAGTTCCAAGAGGAGGGCTTTTGAACTAAACTTCTACCACGAGACTGGGGTAAATTTCTCGGATTTTTTCAAGTTTCTGGCTTATCTAAAGCTTTTAGCGGTTCAGATGTCCGAGATGTATGTTGAAAACGATGAGGCAAAGGAGAAGTTTTTTGAAGTGGTTTCTGGAATAGAAGTTGGGATTAACCTGAGAGTAACTTTTTAAAGTAAAAGTTGGAAGGAGTAGGTATTGAGGTGTTATATATTTGATGCAGATGCCATTGTTGGGTAGCTATGAGAAACTTGTTGGGTTTTCTGAACGCTCTTCAAGAAGTATCAAATTTCTGACCAAACTTCAGAAAGAAACTGTTGAAAGAAAGTTTCTTGATATTTAGGATATATAATAGGAGGATAGATATGGAGGTCCTGATAGAGGGTAGAGATTTCATTGTGACTGAGGATGTGAAGAGTCATATTTATGCGAAGTTAAACAAACTCTCTTTTGTTGAAGGTAGGGTAACGAAGATTCATTTTTTCATCTCTGTTACTCCAACATCGTCAGTTCTATGTGAAATGGATGTATTTGTGGATCACACTAAGATTTTTGCTCAACATGAGCATCACGATTGGAAGATAGCTATAACTGATACTATAAATAAAGCTCATGATTTGATACTGAAGGAGAGAAAGAAGAAAAAAACTTCTAGGCTTAGGGAAGCAAGAAGAAAAAGGCAATGAAGGTTAAGTCATTTGTGGAAATTGCTAAGAATGAATACAATCTTGATTTATCAATAATAGTGGGTGAGGACAAAGCTGAGGAAAAGCAGATAAAATCTGGTGTTACTAACAGACCTGGTTTATCGTTGGCTGGATTTTTTGACAACTTTGCTTACGATAGAGTGCAAATAATAGGAAAAGGTGAGCAAGCTTACATAGATACCATCTACAGAGAGAAAGATGAAGAGAAGAAGAGGTATATAGAGAAGTTTTTTTCCTTTGATATACCGTGTTGTATAGTTTCGGATTTTAAGGGGTTACCAGAAGAGTTTATGGAGATAGCGGGGCGGAGTGGGGTTCCTATAATAGTAAGCTCATTAGATACTTACCAACTAACTTTTTCGGTAGAACTTATTCTAAACAATGAACTTGCTCCAAGGACTGTAGTTAACGGTGGGATGTTTGATATATTTGGGTATGGGGTTTTAATAATAGGTAGAAGTGGTATAGGTAAAAGTGAAGTTGGACTTGAGCTTCTAAGTAGAAAGCATAGGTTTGTTTGTGATGATATTGTGCTCGTGAAGAAGATAAGGTATCCTGAGGGGTATAGAGCTGTTGCTTTTCCTTATTCTAGAGAAAGCTTAAACCTGATTGAAGTTAGAGGAATTGGGATGGTAAATGTTGAGGAATTGTTTGGTGCGGGTTTTACGATACCCCGTAAAGAGATAGATATGGTTATAGAACTTGTTGATTGGGACAGTAACTTCGTAATGGATAGGATAGGAAACAATATTGAAACCTACGAGGTTTTAGGAATAAAATTACCAAAAAGAACAATTCCTGTAACACCTGGTAGAAATATTGCATTCTTGATAGAAACTGCTATAATAAATGAACGCATAAGGCGAAAGGGTAAAGTATGATTAGGAAAAAGTTTGTGATAAAGGCGAAATATGGAGTGCACATGAGACCTGCAGTTAGAATTTATGACGCAATTAAGGATTTTAGGTCTAAGGTAGAAATAAAAAAAGATGACAATGTTGTAGATGCCAGGAGCACTCTGGGGCTTATAATTCTCAACATTTTGCCAGGAGACACGATAGAGGTGATAGCAAACGGTATTGACGAGCAACAGGTTATTGATAAACTTACAGATCTCATTGAGAATAAAAAGCTTGGTGAGGATGATGATGACTAGAGGTAGAGGAAAATATCTTCAGGGTCATCAAGTCTTATAAGATCTCTTCCCATAACTATGAAATTAGCACCTTTCTCAAAGGCTTCTTTTGGTCCTGTTGTCCTCTTTTGATCATCTCTCTGTCCAGTTATTCTTATTCCTGGAGTTATAAGTTTTGCATCCGCAAACTCCTTTTTCACAATCTCTATTTCTTTGGGAGAGCATACGAAGTGGTCAATACCGCAGTTCATGCCTAGTTCAACAAGTCTTAGGACTTGCTCTACAACATTTGAGTTTATTCCAATCTCACTAAGATCACTATCAGAGAAACTAGTGAGAACTGTTACACCTACTGGTGTGATACCAACACTTCTTGATACCTCGGCTACTCTTTTTAGACATACCTTCCCACAAAGCAAATGGACTGTGAACATATCACAAAAACCCGATATTGCATCAATATGTTTTTCTACCGTAGTAGGTATATCAAAAAACTTGAGATCAAGAAAAATCTTCTTGCTTTCATTTCTAAGAGTTTTGCATACACTCTTATGTTCCTTGAGAAATATGGAGTGGATCTTATACCACTTGAAGATTTTCTTCACTTTTGAAAAGATCTTTTCAAACTCACTAAGACTAACAGTGTCTATCGCAACTATTATATTTTCAACCATTTTATTCACCTATATTTTAGTTTTTTTATCTCTTCTTCAACTGGGATATTCTTCACGGGGAGTTTGTCTGTAACATCAAAGTAGATGTTTCCACCTTTTTCAATTAGTTCCATTTGACTTAGGCTAAGTGGTGAAAAGCTAAGTCTGCCGAAGAGTTTAGCGAGTAATTTGACGGTAGAAATTGGCAGATGAAACTTCAGATATTTCTTTTTACCAACGATTGATGCGAAAGTGTCTATAAACTCTTCGTAGACATATTCCTTAGGTCCAACTACATTAAGCTCTTTTCTGTCTATTCCTTTTTCCGTTGCTACAAGAGAAACGAGATTTGAAATGGTTGCTACAGAAATTGGTCTAATGCTGTATTTTCCATCTCCTACTATCAATACTATTCCTCTTCTCAACATTGAGAATACGGATCTGGTGAACTCTCCTTCAGGGCCTATAACCAACGATGATCTTATTATCGCCCAGTTATCTGAAAATTCTATTACATATTTCTCTGCCTTATACTTTGCGGAAAGTAGTTTAGATTTAGCCCCCCAGGGAATTCCTAAAGAGGTGATATAAATAAACTTCTTTACTTTGTTTTTTACTGCTTCGTCAACAAGGATCTTTGTCATTTCATATTCTCGTTTCCAAAAAACCTTTTCTCTGTAAACAGTCCTGAAGCTTGTTCCTTTCAAGCTTACAACAACATCTACATCTTTAAGGTGTTCAGAGTAGCTTTCGGGAAACATTGCATTACCGTGGACCAATTCTAGATTCTTGTAGTAGGGTTTATCAAGAAAGCCTTGGAAGAATTTCCAAGACTTTTTTTCTGAGTCAACTAAAACCTTAACTTTTGCTCCTTTACTTAGTAACTCTTCAAGTATGTTTTTACCAATAAAGTTGGTAGCATCTGTTAGAAAAATGACCATACTCGTTTTACTATATTTTTTTTATCAACTCTTCAGCTTTTTCTGTCCAGGGGTTTTTGTAGAAATCTCTTAGCATCTTCTCATAAAGCTTTTTTGCCTGATCGTACTCTTTTATCTGTATATAGCAGAATATCGTGTAATACATAGCCTTAACTACCACATCCTTGTAGTCTTTATAGATGTATATGACCTTTATGTATTCTTTCCAAGCTCTACCGTAATCTCCATTCATTCTTAGAATCTCGCCTATCTCAAATTGAGCCATGGCGGAGGTTTCATTGTAAACCTCTTCTGTGATCTCTTGTAATAGATCTATAGCTTTCTGGTAATTCTTTTGAGATTTGTATATCATAGCAAGTTCAAATTTTGCCTTTGAGGCACTTTCTCTATCCTTTGACTTGCTTATGGTCTCAAGAGATGATATTATCTCCTCTATGCTTTTCTGTGGGAATTGTTCCTGTTTGGTTGGAGACATTTGGGGGTAGGTAGGTTGTTGAGGTTGTGACTGTTGGACACTGGGTTTTTGCTGTTTAGTATCTTCCGCTTTAGCAAGAGAGGAAATCTTAGATAGCCTTATAACAGCTTCATTGTATTCTGGTGTGCCTTTGAATTCGTTTACGATCCTTTGGTAATAGTTTCTTGCTTCTGTAAACTTCTTCTGATTAACCATTACATCTCCAAGTGTTAGGAGAACACTTGCAACTTTACTACTACTTGATTTGTTCACAAATTCGTTGAATACATTTACCGCATCCTGAATTCTATTTGCGTTATAGTATGCCCAGCCACCCCAAAAGTAAGCTTCATCACTTAAGCTTCTATCCTGTGAGTTTCTAGCAACAAACAGAAATTCATCTCCAGCTTCTTTGTATCTTTCGTTACTATATAAATATTCAGAATACCTGTAGAGGTATTCGTAGGATTTATGAAAGTTGGTATACTTGGTTTTAAGTTCTAGAGTGTAGGTGCTCAGTCTACTGTTATCTTTTAGCTTTACTGAGAGTTCTATAGCTCTTCCAATTCCGTCAACGGTGTGATTTGTTAGATTCTTTCTAGTGGTTAGGGGTAAAAGTTCTTTTTCAACAATATCTAATGCTTCTTTAAGTTGACCTCCTTTCTCGTAGAAGAGAGAGATGTAGCTATAGTATCTAACTTTCTGCAGGTCTGATACTTCCTTAAGTAACACCAATTTTCTCAAAATTTCGATTGCCTTTAGATAGTCACCTTTACCATCGTAGGCCCAGGCAAGTATTTCGGAAAGATATTCATAACTACCTATCTCGGTAGTTGTGCTTAAGTGCTTGGATACTAGGTTTATAGCTTCGTCAAAATTTTTCTCTCTTACGTATACCCACCCTAAATTTATTACACCAGAGGTAACATACTTACTGTCTTTCCCGCTAGCTACGAGTTGAGAATAATGCTTCTTAGCTTCATCAGTTTTTCTAAGTTTTTCATAACACACGCCTATTAGGTAATTTGCTCTGTCTTGGTATTTTGGGGAGTTAAGTAGGTTGTTATAGGACTTTATCGCTAGGGTGTAGTTTTCGGAAAGGTAATGAGCATAAGCTATACCCTCCGTTGCATCTTCTTTAAGGGAAGGATCTGATACCTGAGAGTAGGCTGAGATAGCTGATCTATAGTCCTTGAGATTTAAGTTTGCTTCTCCTAGTGAGAAGAATACAAAGCTTGTTGTGAACTCATCAGTTGAGTTTTTAAGAAGGGTTTTGAAGTTGGAAACTATTGCCTCGTATTTTGCTTTTTTCAGTAAAAGCTTTAACAATTCCACTATTGCCTCGTTTTTTGTATTCTTCTCAACGTCGGTAGAAGTTGCGAGAGAGAACAGTATGTCTTCGGAGGACTCTGGATCTTTTTGCTGAAGCAAGAGAGAGTATTTAAGCAGGACCTCCGAAAAATTCGTGTGCTGAGATAAAATACCGATAGCTTCTTCGCTGTTTCCTCTGGAGTTTAGTAATTCTGCTAACTCTAGAACGCTCTTTGTTGAAAACTTACCCCCTTGAGCAATTGAGGCTTTGTGAGCCTTTATGCTGTTTTCATAGTCGCCCAGTATTTGGTAAATTTTACCTAAGTTATAGGTTGCTTCGTTGACCATATCCTTGATGTTTTGATCCGAGGATATGGAGAATTCGTCAATTAATCTTGAAAACAACTCTTTTGCGCTTTCATACTGACCTATCAGTAAAAATGCTACTCCTGCATTAAAAGTAGCATACGGCTTTAAGTAGGATTGTAACTCAGAAACTCTCTGAAAATACACTCCAGAGTCATATATAAGGTTTGTCTGAATCTTGGGGCTACTTCCTTTCTGAAATAGTATTTTTCCCAAGGTATACAGAACTTCTGGAAAGAATTTTGAGTTTGGGTATGACTTCTCAAATTCCTTAAATCTTAGATAAGATGTATCTAGATTTTCAGACTCAAAGTATATCTTAGCGATTCTGAACTTGATATCCTCAATTATTGGAGCGTTAGGGTAGGATTTTTCAAGATCCTCTAGTATCTGTATAGCTCTTTCGCTGTTAGTGAGATGGTAGTAGGCCATTGCCATATAGTAGCCAGAGTAAGGAGCATCTTCATCAATAGGATAGTTTTTTAGATAGGTTTCAAAAGACTTTATAGCCCCCCTATAGTCAGAAGTATCAAAGAGAATTCTTCCCTTTAGGTAAATGGTTTTGGGAAAGTGTTTTATATACCTATACTTGCCCTCAATCAAAGCTACTGTTTTAAGAGCATCGGAGTATTTTTTTTGAAAATACTGAGACAGTAGTAGATAGTAAAGAGAGTCTTGAAAGTATCTACTGTTTGGATACTGCTCAACGATGAGTTTAAACTGAGATTCAGCTACCATATACAGTTCGTCTTTGAAGGCTCCTATTCCTATCTTGAATAGATTTTCATCACCTGTTGGATATACTGATAATGTGAGAACTATAACCAAAGCTATGACATAAACTGTTGTAATGACATTTCTCATATGCTGTATACCCTGTAAGATAATTATAACAAATCTCTGAGACAGCAAGAAAGCAAAATCAAAGTATCAAGCTTTAAACTGAGCTTGTTTTTCCGAGAATTTGTGTATGGGTTGCAAACTCTGTGGCAGTAGCGACCTATCTTTTGCTTTGAGGCCGAAAAGGTATGAGTTTGATGTTTTTATTTGTAACTCCTGTGGAGTTTTGTTTCGTTATCCATTTCCTACAAAGGATGAGATAAAAAGTTATTATACTGAAGGTTACTATTCGGGACAAAACGGTTATTCCTATCTAGACGAAAGAAAGATCAAGGGATCTCACCTTGTTTGGGATAGAAGAATTGATAAGCTTATCTCTATATATACTCGTGAGAACCTTAGATCTCCTATAAATATTTTAGATGTAGGATGTTCTTTCGGGGGATTTCTTGAGAGGGCTAGAATGAAAGGACTTCAACCTTATGGAATTGAGATTTCTGAGTATTCTGCTAATTATGCAAGGAGTAGGGGAATTGAAGTTTTCGTTGGTGATGTTGGTGAAGTTGAGCTGGGAAGTGAGAGATTTGATATAATCACGATGATTGAAGTGGTGGAGCATCTTGAAGATCCTCTAAGTGTTATGAAGAAAATATATAACTCTAATACTAAGGGAGGAGTGTTGCTCATCCAGACTGCTAACATAAATGGATTGCAGAGTAAGCTTTGGGGTAGGAGGTATCATTATTACCTGCCTGGGCATTTACACTACTTTTCAAATACTACTCTAAAGAATCTTCTTAGAGGCCTTGGTTATAGGAAAATACTTGAGTTTTATCCTGTAGAGTTTGACTTGTTTCCAAAATTGGCAAAAACATTTCTTAATACCAGAGGTGTATATCGGTATGTGAAAGTGCTCAAGACGCTCTTTTACCACCTACTTGGTAAGTTTAGGATTGGTGATTTTACACTGACAAGCTCAATGGTGATAGTTGGTGTTAAATAGGTTTCTGTCCGTTTGGCATTTATAGTTAGTTGTTGGAAGAAGGGATTTTTGTTTTTACTTTTGCGCTTACTGTGTAAGAAGTATGAAACTAGGAAATTTTTGACTTTTGTTCATATTTTTGGGGCTAGGAAGTAGGTGAGCATGAACGAAATTAGTGCCATGAAACTTAGGACGATATGAAGGATTGTATTTAGTATCCACCACCTGCGGGGGTATTTGAATAGTCTACCAAGGGGTAAAGTAATACCTGAAAGAGTTGAGATTATCATTAATATGAGAGTTATATCTGCAAGCAAGTAATGTAGAGCGAAATAGTTCATTTTATCTACTTCTTCATTATCTACTTCTTGGGCGACCTATTGGGATTATGTATAGTGGGTGCTGTTCTTTGGGTAGTTGAAGTATCTTTTTTACTTGTTCGTCATAGAAAGCTCCAACCATTACCATTCCTAGCCCTAGGGCTACTCCCTGAAGGTGAAGATTTTGACCAACGTGTCCTACTTCCATGTGAACATACCTTATTCCTCTTTCACCATATCTGTGGGTTGTTCTTTCGTAAATTGCGGTGATAACGATGCTAATGGGTGCTTTTTCAACCCAAGCTTGCCCTAAAGCAGATATTGCTAGCTCTTTTCTTATGTCTCCCTTTGCAAGATGTTTCAACTTATGTCCTTGGGGAATGTAGAGATAAACTCCTTCCTCTAGACCTACAACTCCTTCCTTACCCACAATTAAATAAATCTCCAGGGGGTAAGTTGCTCCGGCAGATGGTGCTGATCTAAAGCCAGTGATAGGATCGGTTATACCTTGGGCGGACCATAGAAGCTGAGAAACTTCCTGTAAATTTAAAGCTTCCTTGGTATAGTCCCTTACAGATCTCCTAAGCTTGATTGCTTCTTCAACCGAGACTTTGCCAATGGTCCTAGGTGCAGGTAGAGAAATAATTCCCGAGGTTCCAGTGGAATCTAGCTTTGTATTTTTAGACCACGCATGTTCAAACATAGAAAATAGAACAAGACTAGCAAGTATAGTGGCAAAGGTTATAACTTTTCTCCCCATTTCTGCCTTACTCTTGATGTATTATAATCTTAGCAAGTTAGGTTTTCAATATTTTTACCTGAAGTTTGTAGAGGAGTTTGGTAAAAATTAAAGTGAAATAACCTCCTCTTGCCTCGTAAAATAAAGGCAAAAGGAGGAATATATGAATCACAGAAAAACTATAAATCACTTCATCAAAAACTTTCTATTTGACCTTTCATCCAAGCTCAGGAAAAAGATAGCGGAAGTTGTCCTCTTATATTCTTCTAC
>JBCNVF010000060.1 GCA_039630355.1 Brevinematia bacterium | reverse complement strand
GTAAAATCAATTTCCTGAATTATCAGATGCTAGATTCGCATCATGGAGGAGAGAATTAGGGGTGTTAAGTAATTGTATTCCAAGCAGATCACTCGGTATGTAATCAGTTACTCCAATACCTTCTATATCCCTATATAGGTTAGTGTAAGTTGAGAGTATGAACACATTGGAAACTATGGAGTGGTTTCTTATATCAAAAGTTCCACTTTCATATATTGCAACTGAGTTTGATCCGCTTCCAGAGAATACATTGGCAACTATACTCAGGTTATTCCAATTACCACCACCAACAGAACTACGTAGAACTATAGTAGTAGATTCACCACCTGAGGAGTTATTGGTAAATATGTTGTTGCCTATTTTCAATCTAATACTACTTATTGCATATATACCCCCTCCACCTTCTGATGAGGAAGCTTGGTTGAAGGAGATTATGTTAGACATGATCTGCAGAATATTACCTCCTACTATGTTTGCTTTTTCATATCCATATATTCCCCCTCCTTGTATTGAATAATTGCTTGAGATTGAAGAATTTGAGACAAAGATAAGACTATTGCTACTGAGTATATATATTCCTCCCCCGAAACCTGCGCTGTTAGTATTAAGTTCTATTCTTGAAGACACCACTCCTACATTGGTTGAAAGGATCAACTCAACTCCAACTCCAGAATTTAACCTTATACTAGAGTTTCGCACTACGGAATTTGTTGATAAGGATATTGTTAGTCCTTTAGGTGAATTACCAGATATGGTAGAGCCAAGAATTGTCAAATCCCTAGCTTTGGAGAGAAATACCCCACCACCAGATCCACCGGAATTCACAGCGTTACTGAGTAAAATTACATTGCTTAGAATTCCACTTAAGCTCTCAGATATCATAATTCCACCACCTGCTCTTACCTCTACATTACCACCACTGTTAGTGTTATACTTTACCTCCAATCCGTGAAAGTTTATCCCTAAGGAACGAATCACACCTATCCCACCACCTAAGTTGGTCCCAGTAATGTTGACATTAGAGATTAGATTATAGGAAACACTTGATAGATTAGTTATGATCAAATTGGTAGTATCAATGATCCCAATTCCTCCTCCCATTACTACCTTTCTGCCAGTTACAGAGTTTCTCTCAACCTCAACCTCCTTAAGATTTACTTCTTCAGAACTTAGAATACCTATCCCTCCACCAACTGCGTCAGCAGTTGCGAGAATAGTATTACCAAAGACCCTTAGGTTTGCACCAACAAGATTTCTACAACTCACTGCAAAAATCCCTCCACCTACTACATTGCTACTGTATACTGAGTTATTTGAAACCACTAGATTGGATAGAAATACATCTTTGCACCCCTCAAGGCATATACCCCCACCAAATCCATTAGTGCTAGAGTTAGAAACCAAGTTTTTGTATACTTCGTTCTCTAGGAAAATGTTAGAAGAGGAATGAATAGTTATTCCTCCACCACCTTCAGTTGCAAAGTTATTATATACCTTCACATTCAGAGTTGCATTAGTTACATTAATCAAAAACACTCCTCCGCTATATTTACTTGAGTTGCCGTATACATTGCCACTAAGAGTAACATAGTTTAGGGAAGCTAAAATTATACCTCCGCCGTTGGTGCTAGAGTTACTGTAAACATTTGCAATTATCTGGTTACTCAAGGAATAGCTACCATCTGCTAGAATTCCACCTCCAAGGTTTGTAGCTGTATTGCGGTAGAAATTCCCACTTATGCTGTTGTTTACAGAGTGGCTAAGTCGTAGACCACCTCCCCAATCTGCAGAGTTATCATAGACACTTACATGCAGTGTGTTATTTGAACAATACTCCATAAATATTCCACCACCAGAATGAAAAGCACTGTTACTGAAAATAATAACATTACTTATGGTGCTATAAGCTACACTACGCAAATACATACCACCCCCATGACAATGTGGAGGTGAAGAAATAGTTGCTTTCCCTCCCCTTATAACTAAGTTTCTAAGAACGAGGTTACTAACATTACTCACAAATAGAATATGTTGTAAGACACCATTCCCATTAAGCTCACTGTAACCGGTAATGTTTTCAAAACTATTGTTCCATCCACCGATTATCTTCAAATTACTAGTATTGGTTATCACAACACCACTTTCAGAACCTTCTAAACCGTTATTGGGAGAAAAACTCCCAGCAGTTACATTGACACCACTTAAACCAAGAGTTATAGCTTTCTCAACACCCTTGTTTATACTTCTCAGAGGACTGTCTATCGTTCCTCTATTGATATCGCTACCCAAAACTGACACATATACTGAATCAAAGTAATAAATTACTACTCTATTAGTCTCTGAATTGTTGTAGGAATCGGTAGAAACAAGTTCAATGACATTACTCCCTCTATTGACAACTACGTAGTTAGTATTTGTTCCAGGACCAAAAGTGTAAACAGGATAAGGATCTCCACCAACATACAATTTTCCTACAACTCCTAGAGAGAAATTAGTATCGTTGACATAAGTTACAACAGCAATATTATTACTGATAAATTCTTGACCATTTGTTGGAGAGAGTATTTTAGCTATTGGCTTTATATAGTCAACCACTAACACTATGTAGTTTGTCCTACTTCTTTTATCATTGTTTGCACAAGCAAAGTAATATACAAAGTTTGTTCCTTGAAATAGAGTACCACTTATTGACCAGTCCACCCTGGGAGAATTGTATTGCCTACTGTTTGAAAACGCTAAGGAATCATTTGTATATATCAATAAAACCACATTTGTTATGTTGTATCCGGCACCTACGCTAGCAGTTCCAGAAAACGTTAGCATTCCCAAATTCGTATGCATTGTGTTAAAATCCGAACAAGGAGAGTGGAGAGATATAGCTGGAATACCAAAATCAACAACAATATTTATGGGTGTGCCATAGAACTCATTTCCAGCACTGTCCATAACATAGGGGATAAGTGTATTAGTTTGGAATAGAAAGTTGACATTATAACCATTTGTTTTCAAAACGAAATTAGTATAGACATCCGTAACACCACTGCTTATAACAAACAGTTTACTTTCACTCAGCCCAAAGTTATCGTAGTTAGTGAGAATAACAAAATAACTTGCAGAGACTGTTGCGTTGTTCTCTGGATCAATAATAGCGGTAAACGGAAGATTTGTATCGTAATAGACAAACACACTTGCAGAGTTTGTAGAATAACCCTTAGTTGTCCTGAGGAATGCAGTTATTGCGTTAGTTCTGTAAAAACTTCCTACTTCAACCAAAGGTAGGTGTCCCTGATAAGACCAACTACTATCAGTAAAGTTGGAAACGTCATTGGTTTGAATTACCGATTCGTTGCTAATGATAAGTCTTACGCTTTCAATTTCTCCGTAAACTTCCTTAGTAACATTTATGGTGCCGTAGAAATTTAGTAAATTGGTGTTTGTGACAACAAAGGGAGAGTTTATAGATATATCCAGTATTGGCAATGGAACAGAATAAAAGACAACTTCCTTTCTTGAGGTGTTATTGTTATTGTCAGATGCAGTAACACCTAAGTGATACTGAGAAAAGTTTGTTTCTATTGAAATATCCAGCTCTACAATAGCTTCGTTTCCACTAACACTAAGATTTGTGGAAAATGCTAGTATACCACTCTTATAGATAGCTATACTTATGCTTTTAAGTCCACTCTCTCTCTCATTTTCATAAACTTCATTTACCTGTATCTTCACATTTGCACTACCATAATACACCCGATTCGGCAACGGAGAAAAAATAAAGATTGCAGGGGGAGAGAAATCTGCTTTCTGCTTAGGGAGCTCACAATAAACCAAGAGAAAGCTTACAACAAATAGTGCTATTTTCAAAGTCAATGTTTTTTGCATTGCCCTAAAAAATAATATACTACAACTACAGACAAAAGCAAATGGATAAAACTCTAGGTTTCATTTTTCTCACAGTCCCTGACGGGACTGGGTAAATACTTTTTCAATAAGCTCTTAAACCTAAGGTAAAGTTGTATAACTGATAGAAAGCTGAAGTTCTAAGATCTCATCTGTTTGCCTGAGAGTGAATTTTGAATTTTTTTGTTACTACTGCTTTGATTTATAATGATTTAGAATTAGAGGTGAAGTATGGTAGAGAAGAGAACTTTCACTAGAGAAATTGATGGGAAGAAATTAATAGTTGAAACGGGTTATGTTGCGAAACAGTCTGATAGTGCAGTGTTAGTGAGATATGAAGATGTTGTTGTACTGTCAACTGTAAACTACGGTAATGAAGTAGAAGGGGTTGACTTTGTTCCTCTTACAGTAAACTACATTGAGAAGTTCTATGCTTCTGGTAAGATTCCTGGAGGATTTGTAAAGAGAGAGAGCAAATTTTCGGATAAAGAGATCTTGATTTCAAGGCTTATTGATAGGCCTATAAGGCCTCTTTTTCCAAGAGGTTTCAAGAACGAAATTCAAGTTATAACTATGGTGCTATCTGCAGATCAGATAAACCCTGCAGATGTTATCTCAATGTTTGCTTCATCTACTGCGTTAACAATATCCTCTTTACCATTTAGAGGTCCCGTGGGAGGTGTGAGAGTAGGTTATATAAATGGCAATTACGTGGTGAATCCGACATTTTCTCAGATTGATGAATCGCTTTTGGATATTGTTGTTGCTGGCACTGAGAGAGGAATAACAATGGTTGAGGGAGGAAGTAAGGGAGTAAATGAGGAGGAAATGTTTGGTGCTCTGAAATTTGCTCAAAACTACATAAGAGAGCTTATAGAATTTCAGAAAGAGATAGGAAGAGAGGTTGGTAAGCCTAAAATTGAGGTTCAAGAGAGAGAACTCCCACCAGAGGTGCATGAGATAATATGGAGTTACGAAAAGGAGATGAAAGTTGCAATGAACGAAAAGGACAAAAAAACCCGAGAAGAGAATATGAATAGCATAGTTGAAGCTATCAAGAACAAAGTGATTGAAACTTTAGGAGAGGAAAAAGTAAGTGAGATTGTGTGGGATGATGTTAGGTTTTACATTGAAGAGATGGAGAGAGAAATTCTTAGAAAACAGGTTCTGGAAGAAGGAATAAGGGTTGATGGTAGAAAGCCTAAGGAAATAAGACCAATGTGGTGTGAAGTCGGAGTTTTACCTAGAGCACACGGATCTGCCATATTTACAAGAGGACAAACACAGAGTTTAGGTATCACTACCTTGGGTAGTGCAAGTGATGTGCAGTTTGTTGATGATATTGAGGAGGAAGGATTTAAAAGGTTCATGCTTCACTACAACTTCCCACCCTTCTCAACCGGAGAGGTTAAAAAGTTAGGACCTGTATCAAGAAGAGAAATAGGGCATGGACACCTTGCCGAAAGAGCAATAGAAGCAGTTTTACCTCCTGAAGATAGATTCCCATATACAATAAGAGTGGTATCGGAAATACTTGAATCAAATGGCTCATCATCAATGGCTACTGTATGTAGTGCATCACTTTCACTCGTTGATGCTGGTGTTCCTATATCGGAGTTAGTTGCAGGTATAGCTATGGGGATAGTGATTGACGAAAAAACTGGTAAATATGACCTTATAGTTGACATACAAGGACTGGAGGATAAGTTTGGAGATATGGACTTTAAAGTTGCTGGAACCAGAGATAAAATAACCGCATTCCAGATGGATCTGAAGATAGAAGGCTTGCCCATAGAGATATTAAGAGAAGCTCTATATGTTGCAAAAGAGTCTAGAAACAAGATTCTAGACGTAATGGAGGAAAAGATAAGAGGGAAGGAACTAAAGCTATCTGAACACGCTCCTAGAATAAAGTTTATAAAGACTGAGCCAGAGAAATTAGCAGATGTAATTGGCCCTGGCGGGAAAGTTATAAAGAAAATAATTCAGGACACAGGAGTAAAAATAGACATCTCACCTGAAGGGAAGATAACAATATCCTCTAAGCCTGGAGAAGGCGATATAGAGAGAGCTTATAGTATCATCAAAAACATAATTGAAGGAGTAAAGGTGGGAGACATAATCACAGGCCCCATAACCAGAATAGAAGACTATGGCGTATTTGTTGAGATTATGCCGGGAAAAGAAGGAATGATCCACATATCAAAACTTTTCAGGTCAAAAGTCAGAAATATAAGGGATTATCTAAGTGTAGGTGATACCATAACTGCTAAGGTAATCTCTATAGACAACCTTGGCAGAATAGCTCTCTCAAGAATTGATGCTGAAAAAGAACTACTAGATAAGCAAGATCTTCATCTCTCCTCTAAGTCTCCTTCTAGATAAGAGTCAAAGTTAGATTGCACTATCTTGCACATAGATTGTGCAAAGTAGTGCAACAAAATGGTGCATTTTATATAAAACAATCATCATCTAACACCTACAATTCATCAAAATCCATCACATTCACCAAAATACTTTGATATTATACCTAGCATCACCAGCCTAAATCTTTGGTCTTAGAAAAAGACCAATTTGGCATAAAATTTGCTAATATATTAATGCCCTAACCACAAGGGCAGGAGGTAGATTATGAAGCGTTTGTTACTGGTAACTTTGGTGCTGGTGCTAGCAGTATCGCTAGTGCTAGTAGGTGATGCCGGTGCGTGGAGAGTGTTCCAAGCATTCTACTGGGATGTGCCAAGCGGTTGGTATACAACTGTCCAGAGTAAAGTCGCTGAGCTAAAGAATGCTTATATTGAGGTAATCTATTTGCCACCACCGTCCAAGGGCATGAGTGGCGGATATTCCATGGGTTATGATCCTTATGATTACTACGACCTTGGTGCGTATAACCAGATGGGTACTGTTGCAACTAGGTTTGGAACCCAATCACAGCTTAAGAGTTTGATATCCAGTATAAGGTCTTACGGTATGAAGGCAATGGCGGATATAGTGATAAACCACAGGGCAGGTGGAGCCTCTCAGTATAATCCCTTCACTGGCGGAAATACCTGGACTGATTTCTCAGGTGTAGCAAGTGGCAGGTTTAAGATGAGTTATTGGGACTTCCATCCGAACGACATCCATAGTGGGGACAGTGGCACATTTGGAGGTTATCCTGACATATGTCATGATAAAACTTATGTTAAAACCAATATAATAGCTTGGTTAAACTGGCTTAAGAGTACTGCAAACGCTGGATTTGAGTTCTGGAGGCTTGACTATACCAAAGGGTTTGCACCATGGGTTGCTGCATACATTTATGACAACACTGGGCAGCCGTTTATAGTTGGAGAGTATTGGGACGGTAACAGAGATACTCTGAGGTGGTGGGTAGATAGTGCGAACAGAGCTGGTGTGAAGACCTTTGACTTCTCACTTTTGTACGTTCTGAGGGATATGTGCTTGGGTAATGGTTACTACGATATGAGGGGATTACAGTATGCTGGATTGGTTGGTATAAGACCTCTTAAGGCGGTTACATTTGTAGCAAACCACGATACTGACCCGATATACCAGAACAAGATGATGGCATATGCATACATTCTGACGGCAGAAGGTGATCCAACGGTTTGGTGGAAAGATTACTATGACTACGGGTTAGCAAGAAACGGAACAGCAAGAGGCATAAGGCAACTTTTGTGGGTACATTATAGGCTAGCAGGAGGTTCAACATCAGTTCTGTATGCTGATAATGACTTATACATAGCCCAGAGGAACGGGTATGGTTCCAATCCTGGTTTGGTGATAGTGATAAATGACAACGGAGTTCAATGGAAAGGAGCAAGAGTTAAGACGAAGTGGGTAAACACATACTTGCACTGCTATGCTTGGGATGGTAAGGACACAGCTCAACCGCAAGGGAAGTGGACCGATGGTAGCGGATATGCTGATTTATGGGCAGCTCCATATGGGTATGCTGTCTATGCTCCATCAGGGTATTAATTGAGCAAAAAATTGAGCAAAAAAGGGGGGAACTCCCCCCTTAGCCTATTTAGTCTCTTATCTCCATTGATTTAAAACTTAATCAATAAATTCCAATTTCGGTTAGTAAGTAGGTAAAATTCTAAACTTTTTGTTTACTTGCTCTCTTTGGTTCTAGATAGTGCTCGTTTTGAGAGAAGTGTTTAATCAGCCCAGATAGGGACCGTGAGAGAAATAGAAAGAAGACTACTTTTGGTTGTAAATTTTGGAATTTACTAAAACCCAATCTAGATATTTGAATCTAAGTGACAGTTATGAATATCATTTTCTTGTATGAATGAAGAGCAGTTGATTAGATGGAACAAAATAATAGAAAACACTTCTCCTTTACCATTTGTGGTGAGTATTCTACTCCAGAAGTTGGAGGACCCAGAGGCTAACATAAAAGAAATAGAAGAAACCTTAGAAAAAGATCCACTCCTTGTTGCAAAAGTTTTGAGAATGGCAAATTCTGCTTACTATGGCTTTCCTAGGACCATAGCAACTGTGCGGGAAGCTGTAATTGTGTTAGGATTTAACACCATAAGAAGTATAGCTTTGGCAGTTTCAATAAAATCAATAATGAGTGTAGACGTGTCAGGATACTGGTTTAGTGGTATAAAGGGGTTATGGGAGCATTCCGTTCTAACCGCAAGTGGAGCAAGAATTATAGCCAAGAAACTAAAGCTTGCAGATCCTGAGAAATATTTTGTTGCTGGATTATTGCACGATATAGGCAAAATAATACTAAGCAACATAACAAAAGAGTATAAGGTGCAGTTTTTAAAAAACTTTGTATTCTATGATAAGACAATATCCCAAAGTGAAGAAGAGATGATAGGGATTTCCCATAATACCGTCGGGTACTTACTTGCAAACTATTGGAATTTACCTCAATTTATCTCTGATGTAATACTTTATCACGATAACCCGTTGACTGCCCCTGAGAGCATAGTGAAGGATGTCATTGTTATCTCTTCTGCAAATGAGCTTGCTTATAATCTTGTACCTGGTGATATTAAAGAAATAGGCTTAACCGATAAAAGAATCAAAAGAGCTAATGAGTTTCTGACCTATCTCGGATTACCAGGTGAAGGACAAGTTATTTGGGAACAAATGAAGAAGGTCCTGGACATATCTGCGGAGGTTTAGATGGAAAGGCTTGAAGATCTGAGGAAGAAGGTTGAACAAATTGATGAACAAATACTGAAACTTATAAAGGAAAGATTAGAAATAGCAACCAAAATAGCCGAAACTAAGAAAAAAAATGGTCTTTCCATATACGATCCTAACAGAGAGAATGATGTTTTAAAAAGAGTAAAACAACTCTCCGTCAGTCAAAGCCTACCTTACGAATATGTTGAAGACATATTCCTCTTGATCATATCGATGACTAGGAATGTTCAAGGCAGAGTTAAGGTAGCATTATTGGGGCCTGAGGGAACTTTCTCCGAAATAGCGGTAGTTAAGAGATTCGGATACGATGTGGACAGAATTTACACTAAAACTATTCCAGATATATTTAAGGAAGTGTCCAGGGGTAAAGCGGACATAGGTGTTATTCCAATTGAAAACTCCTATAATGGTGTGGTTGCTCAAACTCTTGATGAGTTTGTTGATTCTCACCTTAAGATTATAGGAGAACTCTTCCTAAGGGTACATCATTCTCTTCTCTCCAAGGAAAATGATGTAAGCAAAATAAAGAAACTATATTCACATCCGCAAGCCATCGGTCAGTGTAGGGAGTGGGTAGAGGCTAATCTTCCTAATGTTGAAATAATTGAAACAAGTAGCACATCTGAAGCCTCAAGAATCGCTTCTTCTGAAAGAGAAGCTGGTGCTATCGGTAATGAAATACTCTCAAAGAAATACAACCTCAACATTCTTGCCAGTAATATTGAAGATGATCCAATGAATGTCACAAGGTTTTGGATAGTAGGTGAAAGGAATATATCTAGAACAGGAGAAGACAAAACCACAATACTATGCTACATAAAAGACAAACCCGGAGCTCTGTTTGACCTTATAAAGCCCTTTAAGGAAATGGGGGTAAACATGACAAAGATAGAATCAAGACCTTCAAGAATAAAATTGTGGGATTACCTTTTTTTCATTGACTTTGAAGGGCACATTGAGGAAGAGAGAATCTCCAAGCTTTTAAATGAGGTTGAAAAGAATGCAGCTCTAGTAAAAATCCTCGGATCGTACCCAAAAGGAATAATTCTGGAGTAAGGTATGGATAAAGTTATTAAGGACTTCAAGGACTTCATCTATGCTAGTAAATCAGAGTTAACGAAGGTTGAACCTTTATATTTCTCAAATTTTGACTCACTTAAGCTTGTCAAAAGAGGCAAGGTAAGAGATATATATGAGATTGATGACAGCCTACTTATAGTCTCCACCGACAGAATTTCCGCATTTGACGTGATATTACCCACACCCATTCCTTTGAAAGGAATGATCTTAAACATTCTATCCTACTTTTGGTTCAAGCAGTTGGAGCATATTGTAGAAAATCATCTTATCTCAGTTGATCCTGATGACTATCCTTATGAATGTAGAAAATACGCTGATCGTTTAAGATTTAGAAGTATGCTTGTTAGGAAGATGAATGTTTATAAAATTGAGTGCATAGTTAGAGGCTATTTAGCAGGTTCAGGTTATGAAGAATACAAAAGAACTTCCTCAATTTGCGGAATAAAGCTACCCGAAGGACTTAAGATGTCTTCAAAGCTACCCGAGCCAATATTTACTCCTTCAACCAAATCGGAATCAGGACATGACCAAAACATATCGCTTGATGAGGCTAAGGAAATAGTAGGGGAAGATATCCTCAAGATAAAGGAAAATAGTATAAGAATATTTGAGTTTGCTTCCAATTATCTTGACAAGAGAGGAATTATTCTATGTGATACTAAGTTTGAGTTTGGATTTGACAAAGACAGAGAATGTGTATTAGTTGACGAAGTTTTAACTCCTGATTCATCAAGATTTTGGTTCAAGGAACTTTATGAAGAAGGAAAACCCCAAGAAAGCTACGACAAACAATTCGTAAGAGACTATCTAAAATCTTTAGTCTGGAACAAGACTTATCCAGCTCCTAACTTGCCAAGTGAAATAGTTCTGGGAACCCTAGAAAGGTATATCACTATTCTTGAAAAAACTGTCTTTAGCAACCTATGAATCCACAGAATCTGAAGAAAGAATAATAGTAGTCCTTTAAGGAGAGCAAAAGAGGAACAGAAATGCATTCAAAGACATAAAAATTCCATAATTGCTTCGGCAGATGAATCAAATGTATTAAATTCTCCTAACTCTCTCCTCTTGGTGTCATATCCATGGAAATCACTACCTCCAAGGGGTATCAAGTTTATCTCTTGACAGAGTTTTAGCAAAAAGAGAGAAAGGTTTTCATCTATTAGCGGATGGAAAACCTCAATTCCTCTAACACCAATTTCGGCAAAATACTTAATATACTTAACCTTCCTCCAATCTTTAAGAAAATCCGGATGCGCGATTCCGACGAAACATCCAATGGAATTAAGTTTTCTTATAACTTCCTCCGTTTTCGGATAGACACTTTCACTCTTATTCACATCATCGTTATCAAAATACTTTTTGAAAACATCTTCAATACTACAAAATGGCAAATTATCGTAGACGAACCTAGCAACATACATGCGATTGAAAGTTTTACTGACATCCGACATAAGATAAGTTATAGCCTCCATGTAGTTTTCCAACTTTCTATCCTTCTTCAAGACTTCTAATATCCTCATAACCCTATTTTTCTTTTCCTCCCTCAGAGGTTGCACAATTTCCTCAACTTCCTTTACTAAGTTCTCGCTATAGTAAGCTAGTAAGTGTATTTCTTGGTCAAGATGCTTGGTCGATACTTCAACTCCGGGAATCACTTTAATCTCAAAGCTGAAAGGGGAGAATAACTTTCTATACTCTTTTACTTGATTGGTGTTTTCATGGTCTGTTATTGAAAGGTATCTTATATTTTTTTCTTGAGACTTTTTAAGAAGCAATCCTACTGATAGTTGACCATCTGATACTGTTGAATGAGTATGAAGATCCGCATTTCTCTGAGAACAGCCTATCATCCTAAGTGGAGAATGATAAAAAATTTTCACTTAGAATTCAACTAACGTGAAAGTCAAACAATAAATTCCAATTTCGGTTGATAACTAGGCAAGATTCTAAGTTTTTACTTTCCCCTTTAGTCCTAATGGCACTCATTTAACCACAAAACTTCACTCCATACCAAGTCCCTTAGGTGTTGTTGAGAAAAGTATTTACCTAGTGAGAGGAACTGTGAGAGAAATAATCAGTGTGATGTGCCTAGCCTAAGAGTTTCTTGGTTTTGTAGTAACATAGCCTAGCTACTGGATTTTTTTACATTTAGGTAACTAATTCAGTTTCAGTTTGGGAGGTGCCATGGTAGGTGAAAGCTTCTAAAGCAGTGGTATCGTGAGAACGATATAGAGCAGTGATAGTAAAAATACGCAGAGTATCAAGAATACAAATATAGGTTTTAGAACCGAATTTAGGATGGGATTTGGTTTATGTAATTTTCTAAGCCTTAAGTATCTGAGGATGAAAATACTAGCTAAGATACCTACAGTTAGCATCAGAAAAGTGAGGTTGAACAGAACTTTACTGTTGGCTAGAACGAAAATGCTATAAGAAAATGCAAATAGCAAGGCAAAACATATTGCGAAAACTCCTAATAAACTAATTAACACGTTTTTCATAGTTTCACTCTGCCCTAAGTAGTTTCATAACTAGCTCTATAGCTTTGATGGATGCTGAACTTCTGATCTTATCTCTATTGCCAAACAGTTTTAGTTCTTTTCCTAGGTATTTTCCGTTTTCGGACATAGCTACAACGTAAGCAGTTCCCACTTCCTTCTTTGAGGAATCTGTAGAGGGGCCTGCAATACCCGTTATGGCGATGGAAACGTTACTTCCAAATACCCTAAGTGAGTTTTTAGCCATCTCAAAAGTTGTCTCAAGACTCGTAGCAAAGTATTTACTTATGGTTTCCTCACTTACTCCTAAAAGCGAGATTTTTGTAGAGTCCGAGTAGGTTATAACCCCTCCTAGGAAATACTCTGTTGCACCTGGCACGGAGGTCAACATTTGGGAAAGATAACCTCCTGTCATGGACTCAGCGGTAGAAAGGGTTTTGCCCAATCTTACAAATTCCTTCCTGACTATAGAGGGTATATCCTCAAGTTCTTCTGATATGAAAAACACTGCTTCTCTAAATTTATCATTTAGTAGCCTTAGGACTTTCTCCTTTCCTTCTTCAAACTCTTTTGAGTCAAAGTGAAATATTATGTCAACTACGCCGTAGTCTGCTATTGTGTTGTAGTCAAATTCCCCATACTCAGATATCATTTCATCTACCTTTGATTCGGGAATGCCGAAGATCTTAACAAATACCTCCTTTCTATTCTCCTTCAGAACATTTCTAAGGATGTAATCTCTTAGGAAGTTATTAAACATTGCTTTCATTTCTTGTGGCACTCCGGGAAGTGAAGCTAGGATTTTCCCATTTTTTTCTATTATATATCCGGGTGCAGATCCGACGGTATTCTCCATTACAATGCCTCCCCTAGGAACATAAGCTTGTTTGATGTTTGTTTTTGGCATCTTTGTCATTGAATATTTGGTGAATTTCTCCTCAATCTTATGGAGTATGTGTTCAGAAAGCACAAACTCAACGCCAAAGAATTCACTAACACACTCTCTAGTAACGTCATCAACAGTAGGGCCTAGTCCACCAGTAGTTATTACAAAATCACTATTTTCAAAAGCAAACCTTAAGGCGTTTATAACCTCACTCTTGTTATCGCCAACACTAATCACAAATCTTACGTCAATACCAGTCATTCTTAGTTGTCTAGAGAGAAAATTTGAATTGAGGTCAAGGATAAATCCCTTGGTTATCTCCGTTCCTATTGTTATTAGGCTACACTTCATAGCTAATTTTGATATTTTAAAAGATAGCACCAAAGCGGAGTAAAGTATAACTCCCTGTCTCCGATAGATTCCAAAATGTAGTTTTTCTTCTACCTTTCCTACAGTCCCTGCTTGATGGAAGGATATACTCTTTCTAATAAGCACCTAAACTAAAGTCTAGGTTGGAGGTTACTAAAGTGTGTAAAAATCATTTGATAATTTGTAGAGTTCATTTGGCTACTGTGTAGCCTATTTCTCTCAAGGTTTGGAAGATTTTGGATCTTAATTCACTGGACGTGGATGGTGAATCCGCTATTTCTAGTAGATATGGTATCAGTGATCTCTTTTTCCTCTGTTTTATTATCTTCAGCACAGCTTTCTTAACAAGTTCGTTATCCGAAAAGCGCAGTCTTTGCAGAAGTTCTTCATTGGAAACTTTTTCAAGGATCTTATCTGAAGATATTTCTACAAGCAATCTCTGTATTTCATTAACAACGATGTTTATGCCCTTTGTTATGCTTCTTATTACTTCTACAAGAGAAAAATTTTCGCTTTTGGTCTGATGCTCGGAGGTTTTGTTATCATACTTTTCTTTAAGCGTGGGATTTGAAAGAACTCTATAAGCTTCGTTTATCAATTTGAACATTCCTTCAGTTTCTTTAGTTCTTGACAAGTCTGGATGATACCTAGCAACGAGTCTTCTGTAAGCACTTTTTATTTCACTAATAGTTGCGTTTCTAGAAACTCCCAATATCTCGTAGTAGTCCTTATTTTGTGTTTTTTCCATAAATCACATTATCGGAGATAACCACTGTGTGTAAAGTTTTACACAGAACGCAGAACATAAGATCAGAGGCTATTGACCTCTTTTGATGGTATAACTTTTACTTCATCTGAGTATTCGCTTTTGGTTCCATCTCTTCTGACACTTCTTATTGAAAAGTAATAGGTTCTGTTCATCTTTAATCCTCTAACTGTATATCTTAGAACTGGGTAGAATTTTGAAGGTTTTTTTATCTTTATTGGCGACGGTCCATTTGATGAGGCATTCCCGAAGTATTTATTCTGGTGATCTCCGTAAAACAGCTCATAGTACTCTACTTCTTCGTCAAGATCATTTCTCCAATGTATAGTTACTTCTCCGTTGGCTCTAGGCTCTACATACAGAATGTGGGGCTTTTGTGGAGGAATGTTTTTTGAAAGTTCAACCTTAAGTCCTAAAAACTCACTACTCTGTTCATCTTCAACGGGGAATAACTTAAACTGTAAATATCTGCCTTTTGTGTTTTTTGCATCTTCTATTGTAAGCCAAGGCAATTCATCTAGAAGATGCTTATATATGTCCTTAGAGACTCTCGCCAATACTATGAAGTTGCCTCTACCTACTAAAGTTACCTTGTTTATTGCGCTTGATGGGTCTTTGGTGTCAATAACTCTAGATATTAGCTCTCCTCCTTTAGCTGGCGTAGAACCTAGAGATCTTATGAAAGTTGGGGCAATCACTATGGTCCTGGCATATCCGAAGAAGCTAGGGAAAAACTCAATTATACTCTCTGGTGTTGAAAGTTCAAAATTAGCAGACTTGAGAATTTTTCTATCAGTTTCTACTCCGTTTAAATAAATTGAGATCTTAGAGTTAACAACATCAAATACCAGAGAGAATTCATACATTTCTTGAACTACTATTTTTTCATCAGAAACTAGAACAACATTAACCTTATCTCCCTCTCTCGTATAGACTATTCCATTTATGTTAACCTGAATTCTTGATTTTTCAAGCTTTATTTCTATGTATTTGTCAGTTTCATCAGTTGAAAAAAATCTAGCTAACACAGTTCCTTTGTCAAGTCTTGATGGAAGGAATGTGAAGTATACTGAGAATATACCACTTACCACAGGTATGCCAAGAAGGTTTTGGGAGGATACTAATGAGATTCCGTGCTCCTTCTTAAAGAATTTAGCTAGCTTATTGTTTCCTATATTTTCAATAAGAAAGGAGAATCTGTTAAATGAATGTCTAGTAATGTTGGTGTCTTTGGAGAGGTCAATTACAATACTTTCTGTAGGAAGAGCGTAAATAGGGTCTACTTGTAACTCTCTCACACCAACGTTAGTAAATTCATTAGAGCCTATTGTTATTTCTATTGGGAAAGATCTGACTGGCAGTATTATCAACAAAATTGTGAGCCAAAATTTCTTCATTCTATAGAATTATCGTAAGGTAGGATGTATGTTTTATTTTAAACTTTCTCTCAGGCTAAGAGCCAACTTTACCATATTCTTAAGGGAAGGAATAACTTCTTCCCATTTTCTTGTCTTAAGACCACAATCTGGGTTAATCCAGAAGTTGTCTGGGTTTATGAACTTTAGCGATCTTTCTACGACTTTTTTCATTTTCTCTACTTCTGGAACTTCGGGAGAGTGGACGTCGTATACTCCCAGCCCTATTTGGTGATCGTATTTGAATCTTTCAAAAGCACTTATCACATCCCCTTTGCTTCTTGAAGCTTCAATACTTATAACATCTGCATCAAGTTCGTAGATCTTGTCAATGATGTCCGAGAACTCAGAGTAACACATATGAGTGTGTATCTGCACTTCTGGGGAGGCGTTGGAAGAGAGTCTGAAGGCTCTGATGGCCCAATTAAAGTATCTATCCCAATCTCTTCTTTTTATTGGAGCCTTCTCTTTAAACGCTGGTTCGTCTATTTGAATTATTCTTATGTTATTCCTCTCAAGTTCCTTTATTTCGTCTAAGATTGCCAGAGAAATCTGGTATGCTATTTCCTCATCCGAAAGATCTGTTCGGGAGTAACTCCAAGCTAGGATAGTTATAGGCCCTGTTAGGATTGCTTTAACTGGTTTCTTGGTCAGACTTTGTGCATAAACTATTTCATCTATCACCAAGTTTTTAGTTCTGTAAACATCACCATATATTATCGGAGGTCTATATACTCTAGTTCCGTAAGATAAAATCCAACCGTGTTCAGTAGTTGCTATTCCCTCAAGTTTTTCTGCAAAAAATTCAACCATATCGCTTCTCTCAAATTCTCCGTGAACAAGTACATCCAGCCCTATCTCTTCCTGAAGAGTTATTAAATCACGGATCTTTTGCTTTATGAAGTTTTCGTAGTCTTCCTTACTTAGTTCTCCTTTCTTGAACTTCATTCTGATTTGTCTGATTTCTTCGGTTTGAGGGAAGCTACCAATTGTAGTTGTTGGAAATTTAGGAAGATTTAGCCATTGAGACTGCAGTTTTACTCTCTCATTATAGGGTTTTTCTCTTGTGAAATCCTCTTCCTTAAGCCCTTTAGTTCTCTCTCTAACTTTTTCACTGAACCACCAAGAGTTGTCGTGTTTGTAATTATTCCACTCAACCACTGTTTCATCACCGTTTAAGTAGGATTTTAAGTATTTTATCTCCTCAATTTTTTCCTTTGCAAAGGCTAGTCTTTCTTTAATTGAAGGGTGAAGTTTTTCCTCAACTTCAGTTGTGTATGGAAGGTGATAAAGAGGTCCTGCGTTAGAAATCCATATCTCCCTTGCCTTAATATTAGAAATTATGCTTTTTACTTTCTCAGAAACTTCCAATATGTTTTCCTTCCAAACATTTCTACAGTCTATAACCTCTGCTACCAGTATTTTGTTGCTGAAGAGTTCCTTTACTGCCTCAACGTTTTCTAGGTTCTTGTAACCATTGTGGACGAAGTCTATACCTATCCCTGCTATAGGTGTTGAGAGAATAGCTCTGAGCGTTTCTTTCTCAATATCGTCGTAGTAGGTGAATACTATAAGTTTATCTGAGTTAGACAATGAAGAATAGATGCTCCTAACGAATTCCCTTTCATCTTCTTCTAGCTCAAATACCAGGCCTGGTTCGTCAACATGTATAAGTTTAGCCCCAGTATCCACGAGGGAATCAAAGATTTGGCTATAGGCTTTTTTTAGGTTTTCTAGACTATCTCTGTAGTTTTTGTTCCCTTTTGATAACTTTAGGAACGTGAAAGGTCCTATTACGAAGGGTAAGGATTTGCTAGACTTGTTTTTGATAAATTCCTCAAGAGGTTTATTCCAGGAAAGAACAAAGTTTGTTGTTTCACTGATTACTGGAACCACATAGTGATAGTTAGTGTTGAACCACTTGGTTATTTCAAGAGCATCTTTTCCTCTAACAAGATTGTAGTATTCCTTCCAGGACTGTGGTTTAGGGTAGACATTAAGCATTATGGCTGTGTCAAGGATATTGTCATACCCCGTAATCTCTCCAACAGGATGATGGTCTAAACTTGAGTAAACATCAATAATTTCCTTTTGGATCTTATCTAAGTTTTGGCTTAGTTCGGTGTCACTAATTTTCCCAGACCAGAATTCCTCTACTGCTCTTTTAAATTCCCTATTTTTACCTATCCTCGGGAAACCATAAGCGTAAGATTTTACCATCTTTAAGTACCTCTAAAAGAAAGCAAATTTTAAAAAATCCCTAAGGTATATTTCAAAAATATTCTTTGGGCGACAATAAAGTCTAAAATTTACAACTAAGAGAGATCTTCTGCCTACTTTTCTCGCAATCTTCTAGTGGGCTAAGTAAACACTCCTCCCAACAAATACTTAGGAGATTTGGTATGAAGTGAAATTTTGTTGTTAAATGAGTGCTATCTGGAACTAAAGGGGTAAGTAAAAAGCCTAGAATCTTGCTTAGCTACCAACTGAAATTGGAATCTATTAGTTTTAAAGCGAAGTTCTTGAATTTGAAGCTATGATCGTTAATAATCAGTAACGGACTGGAACGACGGGGTTCCATATGAAATTCTTTATCAAGAGATATGATT
>JBCNVF010000059.1 GCA_039630355.1 Brevinematia bacterium | reverse complement strand
ATTGGAGGTGTGTATATGACAGTTATTCCGTTCTCTAGAAATTTCTTTATAAATTTTTTTGCCTTCTCTAGGTTTTTTGGGTTTAACCCAAACTTATGTATCATATAAGCAACCATACTCGCCTCCTATTAGCAGCTATTATTACAAAAAACTTCTATTCTCACATTCTCCTAGGTATCATCATTCCAAAGCCTTGTGCATTTCTTGCTCCGAGTCCTGCAACAAGCGCAAGCTCTATAAGTTTCTTACTCCCTCTAAGCTTAAGCATTCCCTCCCAAGCAGTGATAGGTGTTCCTTTAAAGAACGTCACAACCTTACGCCATCTACGATTCTTGAAAAGTGGTAATATTTCAATGTTCAAGTTCTCGCTAACAACCTCCTTACCGAGTTTGGCAATAAGTTTTCTGTAGAGATTTTTCTTGATTATATCAAAAAATCTCTCATCACTGGGAGCAAGGTATTTATGTTTTCTACCATCACGAACACTTACCACCAAAGGAGATAGTGTTTTGAGGTCAACCTCGTTTTGAGCTCTAACCTCTCGCTCCTCTATCATATGCACCCACAACTCATATTTCCCGATCCTCATCTTACCTTTTTTCATCAGTCCTTTTAGGAAACTGCTTAAAACATTAGGAAGTGCGGTTGTGAAGTAGAAGTGGATAGGAGGTTTGAATGTTATTGTCCTACCCTTCTCTCTGTGTCTTCCAAATATTACAGAGAATGTGAAGAGCTTAATTCTCTTATTTCCAACCCTAAACCCAATGTCGTGTAGTTTTTTTGCCATTCTTTTCGTGAATGTTGCGTAGATAGCGCCCTGCAAGATCCTGCTATAGGACTTGGGAAGCGTGATTTCTTGGTCTGCATAAAGCACAACCTTAACCCTTTTTAGCATAAGCGCCTCCTTGTAAAACTACAAACCCCTCAACAGGGTCATAGTATTTTCTAACATCGTTTTTAGGAACATAATAAAACCCAAAATAGCTTCTAGGCAAGTTAAGATCTCTTACATCCGCTGACACAACATACTGATAAACCTTTGCCTTTATGCTCTCATACTCCATTAGTTTTCTAAAAACTCCCTGTCTGTCACCTGTAGAAAAATAGAACTTAATTTCTTTATATATCTCATTAACCTGTTGAAACACCTTCACTGCTTCTTCATCAACTTCCAAAAACACATCATCCTTGTTAGCATCTTCCTCAATCAGTTTAAAGAGTCTGATTTTGTTGAAATTGAGAGACTTGAGAGCATCAAGAAGTTCAAGTGCTCCACTTTTGTTTCCTCGTCTGTCAATCTCATCAAAGTAGTCTTTAACCATATTTATAAAATCTTTTTCATTTATGACATTGTTATTCTTAAAGTAGTTTTCAAAAACAGTTCGTGTGCAGTCAAGAAGGAAGTAGTCATACACAAGCGATGAGTAATGTTTCCTTTCACCGTTTTTCTCATAAACCAACTCTATCACACTAAACACTCCCTTGTCCTTAACTCCGTTTCTATTGCATCTTCCTGATGCCTGTATGATGCTATCAATCGGGGCAAAATCCCTATACACAACGTCAAAGTCAACATCCACCCCTGCCTCAACAACTTGTGTGCTGACAAGAATATCATACTTGCCGTTTTTTATGTCCCCAATCCTCTCAAGTCTATGCTTCGGAATAACATAAGAAGAAAGATAAGTGATGCTGTAATTTCCAAACTTTTCCATCACCTTCTTAAGCATTTGCTTTGATGACCTTATCGTGTTGCACATCAAAAGAACTTTCTTTCCCTTTGAAAGATGATTGTTAATCTCATCTGCGTATGTATCCAAAAACTCATCTATTGTTTTAGGTTTTTCATCATACCTTACCTTTATCCTATCAAGTAGTGTGAAATAATAATCTTTGTTCTTGACAAGCTCAACTGTTGGCAGGATTTTGGGTTGTGTTGCTGTCATCAAAATAACATAAACGTCAAACCTTTTTGCAAGCTCTTCAAAAACCTCTCTTACGAAATACCAATACCTGTGAGGAATTGTTTGAACTTCATCAAGAATTATGATGGACTTAGCAAGCCTTAAAAGTCTTCTGCTTGATGAGTTTAAGTTTGTAATGATTGACAGGAATAACTGTATAAAGGTGGTTATGATTATGTTGGATTCCCAAGTTTCTGTGAAGAGTTTTGCTATTTCTATGCTCAGGGGTGTGTCAAATTGCGTTTCATCTATTCTATACTTGATTTCCGTAAGATGATGATGCTTGATTATTTTATCACTTGTTGGTTGTATATCGCTGGCCTCAAGAACCTTCTCTATAACGCTGAAATTCTGGTCTATTATACTTAGAAAGGGAAGAGCGTATATTATTCTGTAGTTGTGTTTGTTTTTATTCTTTAGGTGGTTTGCTAGTTTTAGAGCGAAAGCAAATCCTGTGAGTGTTTTACCCATTCCTGTCGGAAGAGTAATGGAGAAAAACCTGTTCCCATCTTTCAAAAGTTTATCAATATTGTTCTTTAAAACTTCTTTGTATGCTTTTTCTCTGTGTTCGTTTATAGTGTAAGTTGTGTTTAGGTGTTTTTTGTATTCCTCAACGATGTTTTCATTAAAGTTATAGGGCTTAACGTTGAAGTTTAGGTCGGTTGGCATTGTTGCGTCTTTCTTGTCAGCAAAAACAAGAGAAGAGAACATTAGCAGAAAAGTGAAGTAATCGCCAATGTCATCAAAGATTATATTAACATCACGGTTTGTGGCTTTTGATACAATATGTTCCGCTTTTATGCTTATTAGCTCATTGTGTATTTTTTCAATCCACTCAAAAACCTTTTGCTTTGACACAGTTAAAGTATTTTTTATGTCATCAGAAACATCAAGATTACTGACAAACAGATGCAGTTCATCAAAATTTATGCTATCGGCTTGTTTCTTTAGGTAGTCAATAGCTATTTCCTTATTAGGGTCTGGGGAGATGAAAAGAGATATGATGCTAAGCTCGTTAAGAAAGAAGTTGATGTTTTGCTCTTTTGAGTTCCAGAGGTCGGAGTGGTGGTTTTTGCAAGCAACGAAGCTGTAAGCTGCAAGTTTAATGTCGTTTAGGATTTCTTTTGTTATGTAGAAGGCAAACACGGACGAAAGAAGCGAGTGGTTTGTGTAAATGTTCTTCTTACCTCCTCTTATGTATTCTTGGAAATAACTGGTTGCTTTGCCTATGTCATGGCAAACTATCAGTATTTCTATCGCTTTCTTAAGTTTTTCATCAACTTCCATCCTTGATATCTCGTTTCTAAAATGTTTTAGACAGCCGTTTATGTGTTCCTCAAGATGTTTGTTAAGATGCGAAAGAATATTAGACTTCATACCCCCACCTCAACATTATTTTCTTGAGCTGTGAAGAAAAAAACGTTGTCAATGTTTGTCTTATTCTCAACTTCACTGTAATACTCAACCGTGGTGATGTTGTCAATCAAGCCTTCAATGGTGCTTCCTGTTATCTCGGCAAGTGTAAGCTCATACTTATATGGCACTCTCTCACTTTTCATCACTGAAGGGACTCTCTCAAAAACTATTTTCTTATCTCCTTTGTTCCTAGGTGTCTTGATAAGTCTTGATGGACACACGCTATCAACACTACCAACCCTACCTACCCTCAACATCTTCCCTTTCCCCACATACCTTATGTTTGCTGTAAGTTGCGCAAGCCCAAGGGATACTGTAAAACGGGATTGCCCATTTTTGACAAAGTTATGCAGTGCGTTCAGAAGCCAAACTCCTTTCTCACTTCCTGCCTTCACATATATCCTATAACTAGGGTCTTTGATAAACTCAATTCTAATTTGTGTGTGTCCTCTTTTACAAACCACAGTAGGGTCTATGTAGCAACCTTCTTTCGTGTCAAGGTAATTGAGTCCCATCATGATAGTTTTTTCTATAGACCCGTTTATCCTTACGGCGATATCCAACTGGTTGCATTCCTCAATGTATTCTTCCTTACTTATTCCGACTATCGCTCCTATCATTCCTCTTACGGTTGTTGGGGGAGGGAAGCAAAATGAAAGAGGTGAGGAGGTTGTTGAAAACCTCCTAAAATGCGCAAGCCTGCCGTAAATATCAAACACTACAACCTTCTGAAGCTCCTCCTTCATACCCAACCTCTATAGTTTCTCAAAATCAACCTCAAAAGCCCTTACACTACTAAAAACTTCCTCTATCCTCGGCACCGTTATCAAGCGAGGATTGATAGCATACAAGACATACGATATTTTCTCTTTGTATCGCTCCAAAACGTCTTTAAACTCTGTCAGGTCAAGAACAACTTGGCTGATATCTCTTATCTCCTCATCCCTTGCAACACCGTTAAGTTTCACTCTAACTAGCGCATCAAGCTCGCCGATGTGTAGGTAAGTTCCCTTCTTATACACAATCTCAACCAAAAGTCTTGGAATATGCTCAGTTTTGGAGTAAGTCAGAATATCACCCCCTGCTTTAGTCCCAATCCACATCGCCTTAAGCATCTTATTCACGTCAGTCCCAGTAAGACCAGTGAATTTAGCTGCGTTTTCATTCACGACCCCGTGGAATGCTATGAGAGAGTATGGCAGTATGTATCGCTCCGTGATAGTTCCCTGTGTAAGACCTGGCTTGGATGCAAAAACCGTTGTTCCTTTTATAAGCGTAGGCACAACCCTATGTAGCGACCTGCCCCAGTTAAACTGAACAGGACCCGTTCTTGACCTTGCTAAAATAACGCTACTCCTTCTTTCTTTTTCTCTCCTTTTCTTCTCTAAATCTTTCTTCTGTTTTTCTTGCTCTTTGTTTTTCTTAAAGTCGTTAAATAGCCCTTGTGCCTCCTCATCATACCCCTCATCAAACTCCAAGTATGTCTCATCATCAACCTCCTCTTCACCTTCTTCTTCAGCTCTTTCTTTATCAACAGCCAGTAATACTCCAAACAGTCTTACGTCTATACATTTTCTTTCTATATCCTCTAGGTTGAAGCCGTATTTTTGTGCCATCGTGGTCCTATCTAGAACCATTCCGTTCTCCATAACAGGTTTTACGAATATGTTCTCTCCAAACTCTGCAAGTTGGTCTCTTATTGTTCTTTTGAGCCTGTCTGGGGAGACGTAGTTAAGCCCCGTGTTTTCGTCATACCTAGGCCTGTTTTCAGCAAGCGGATCACCGTTTGGGTTTGCATCCCTCACACTATACACAAACAAAATCTCACGCCTATTCTTGAGATAAGGTTTGCTTTGTTCAAGAATGTCCATAACCTACCTCCTTTTTCTTTTTTTCTTTGAAAAAAAGAAAATCATACACAATACCCTTCATCCCAAGACCGAGAGAAAAATAGTAAGATATCTTATTAACTGACAGATCCCAATCGGAAGATAGGGACATGTATTTAGAAGCTTCACTGAGAATTAATTTTTCCTTCTTACCTAGAATCCCATACTGCATAAGCTTCTCCCTTACCTTTACAAAAATCTGTTGTAGTTGTTCTTTTGTTATTACAAGGTCTGTGAGTAAGGGGTTTTTCCCGTTTGATAACTGGTATTCAATAACCCTCTGGGTTATGACACCTACCAAGAATATGCCCTTGAGGACAGGATCACCACTTAACCCCTTAAAATTGTTAAGAAAATCATCAAGCGTGTTTATGTTGGAAAAATCAATATCCATAACAACTCCTCCATTACAACATAAGTCTATAAAAATATATAGAAAGTATGAAACTAAAGTTTCTTTGTAGAATAGTTTGTCTTCTCCGCTTCTAAACAGTTTCAGTAAAGAAAGCATAAATATTCTAAACAGAACATCCTCATCATACGGAATTCCAACGAAGATTTTATGAACAATTTGATAAAACTCACTTTCAAACGGAAAGTCAATTAACGATCCATTATACCTATTTGTGAAGAAGTCTATCAGGTTTTCCATTGTTATGTAGTATTCTTCAGGTCTGTTTTTAGGGTGAGAGGTGAGGGAGAATATTTTATCCACAAACCCATTAACCCATGCTCTGTAGTCAAAAACTAGTTTGATTCTTGATGGATACACATCACGAAGCAACAGCTTTATATCCTGCTTTGAATTCACCTTATCTACAAAAAGAAAATTTAGAGAAAACGAATCATCCTGATTATACTTTTCAGCCACATACTTAATAATCCTCTCCCCATCGTTAAGTTTTTCGTGTGTTTTTTGGTTTAGGTTTATGTTCTTTGTTCCTTCTTTGAAAACTGACAGAACTGTTTTTCCGAAGTTAACATCTTCAGTGTAGAATGCGGGGATGAGTGTGTATTTTACCGAGCGGGCGAAGGTGAATTTGAGATGAGTTTCAATGAATTTTTTAGCTTTGTCCAGTTTTAATCTACAATCAAAGCACACGGGGAAGTTTTTCCAAGCATTCCTTGGGTCAAGCCCGCTTGCTATATACCCAGGCTTGTCTATCGTGTAGAAGGTGTAGGGCGAGTTATTGCCCGAAACCTTTTTTCTCTCACCACACAAACTGCAAACCCCATCCCTATACCCAAACCTAGCCCCTTCCTTGAAGTATAAAGCTACCGCATCTTTAACATCAGGTATCTCCGCAAGATACCTACCATCAACCTTTAAGCTCACCAAAATTTTCTTGCTTCCGCTTTGTGAGTATTCTTTTAACTTAAGATTTAGTTCATCCTCTACAACCTTTCTTGTTTCGTCTTTCTTAACTACTCTCAAAATTCCAAAAGCTGTGTTAGAGAAGTTGGAGAGTTTTTTAAGAGAATTCACGATATGCTTAACGACCTTCCTAGCATCTTTGCCAGTTGCCACTATAGTAGGAGTTAGGTAGATGTTTGAGGCAATTTTTTTAAACAGAAGTTTTTCCTGACTTTCAAATTCTTCAGCCTCAATTCCTTGGTATTGATATTTGTTTGAAAACTTGATACTGATGACATTGTCAGCTTTAATGTCATCAGTCTGAATTTCTTCATTTCCTTCGTCTTCAGGAAGGTATTTTGTGAGTTCGTAAATGATTTCTGTCATATATATTATATAGTTATGTTTGAGAGGCTGGAGGGAAAGTTTTAAAAAAACTTGACTCTTCAGAAAAATTTGATATATAATATATGTGTGTGAAAAAAGTTGCTCTAGGACATAGAGGGTAAAGGGTAGGTTATCTAGGTTTTAAGTTTTGTAGATGAGCAGGTGAGTTAAGGTTTAAGGTAAGTTTATAGAAGACTTCTTTAGTTTTTGAAATCAAGAGGCAATACAGAGAACATAGCCCAAAAAACAGACTTTTTATTCCCTTTTTGAGGAATTGAAACATCATCCAAATCGTCTAACACTGGTCTGTGTTCGTGTTTTTACCTGCCTCTTTAGGGATTGAAACACGATTGGAGGACGAACACACAGTGGGAAGACAAGTTGTTTTTACCTGCCCTTTTAGGGATTGAAACCATAAATGCGCTCATACGACATATCAAATCAACCAACAGTTTATACCTGCCCTGTTAGGGATTGAAAAATGCTTATAACATCTACCCTAATTTCCTGCCCGGTTTTTACCTGCCCTTTTAGGGATTGAAACGAATGCCCGATATACCTTGAAACAATGTGGATATCCTG
>JBCNVF010000058.1 GCA_039630355.1 Brevinematia bacterium | reverse complement strand
GGTGGTTCAAAAAATCACCTAAGGAGGTTTGTTATGAAAAGATTATTAATCTTATTTCTAGCGATCTTATCACTTTTTTACATAACTGGTTGTTTCAAAGTAGTTATTGAATCGCCTGCTACAAAGGATGTATACCTTGTTGATGAAACCAAAAAGGCGAAAGTGAAAGATGGCAAAAAGGTATGGTATGCTCTGTGGGGATTAGTGCCCATATCCGATAACACCATTTCAGACATAATAATGAAGCACGATGCTAAGAAGATAAAAGTAACTCAGTTTATCGGAGTAGATGATGCAATAATATCCCTAATTTTAGGGCTTTTCACAATAGCAACATCATCAATTGAAGTAGAAATAGTAGAATAGGAGGTGCTTTATGAAGAGAGTATTAATTATTTTGTTGATATTAGTAATAGCAGGTTCAGCTCTTAGTGGTTGCTTTGTTAAGAAAGCTTCAGCTCCTGTTGGAAAAGAAGTTCTGCTAGCGAAAGAGGGAGAAGGTCCTAAGAGTGTCTCCTCAAAAAGAATATTCTATGTGATTGCAGGGCTTTTGCCATTACTTAGCTTTGAAGACGCATTTACAAACTTCAAGCTATTTACATACGATGTAAACAACTCATCTACAATGATAGACAGACTTGGAGCCAAGAAAGTTAGAGTTGTTTTCAAATATGACCTATTAGACTACTTTATTGGCTACCTACTCAACCTAATACTTCCTGTTGGAGTAACTATAAACTCAATTGATGTGGAGGTAATAGAGTAAAGCAAGGTAAACACTTAAAACTGCCACCCCGCTTACCTTAGTTCTCTTAAGCTTCTCTTTAGATTAACCGTCTTAGGTAATCCCTTTTTGCTTGTTGTTAGCTGTTTCGTATCTGACAAGATGACAGAAATTAGGTGTAAAACCTCCTGCCAATCACCAAAGTTCTGATAGCTCCACAGAACTTTATAATACCTTTAAATCCTCTATACTCTCTACACACTTTTGGCAAATAGTTGGATGTTGTTGGTTCATACCTACTGTTGGTGAATAAACCCAACACCTTTCACACTTTTGTCCCTCAGCTTTGTCAATCCACACTCTTATTCCCTCTTCCTCGTAAAAAGTCTCTGTGTTACCCTCTCCAAGCTCTACCTGAGAGACAATGAAAATTTCCCAAAGAGAATCTTTATACCTCAGAAGTGTCTCTCTCACTCTCTGAGTCTCACTTTCTATAACAACCTTTGCTTCAAGAGAAGAGTTTATCAGCTTTTGCCTTCTTGCCATTTCAAGCCCCTTAAGCACAACATCTCTAACCAGAAGTATTGTGCCCATCTCCTCCCTAATTGTAGGATTTTCCCATTCATTAGGGATAATATCATACTCCGTAAGAAATACAGAAGACACCTTTAGCCTATCCTTGAAGAAATGGTGCCAAACGTCCTCGGCGGTAAAGGAGAGTATTGGAGCTATAGCTTTGGTTAAAAAGCTTAGAATGTAATACATTGCAGTTTGAGAACTTCTCCTTTTCGCACCATCTTTCTTGCCAGTATAAAGCCTATCCTTAAGAACATCAAAGTAAAATGCGCTAAGCTCAACATTAGAAAACTCATACAACATCCTATACACTTTGTTGAATTCGTAGTTCTCGTAACTCTTCGTTATTTCATTTGAAAGAGTATAAACTCTGTCAAGGACCCATTTGTCTATCTCCGTAAGTTTATCATAAGGAAGCTTGTCTTTCTCCTCAAAGTCATACAAATTAGCTACCAAATACCTAAGAGTGTTTCTAATCTTTCTGTAGGCATCAACCACCTTTTCAAGAATGTGTTCACCTATTCTTAGATCTTCGGTATAATCTTCAGACACTACCCATAGCCTAAGCACATCTGCTCCATACTTTTTTATAACCTCCTCCGGTGCAACAACATTGCCAAGAGACTTATGCATAGCTCTACCTTGTTCATCTAGAACGAAGCCGTGTGTGAGAACATTTTTATACGGAGGCACCCCTTTTAATGCTACAGATGGCCACAGTGATGATTGAAACCAACCTCTGTGTTGATCAGATCCCTCAAGATACAGATCAGCTAAAGAGAGAATCTCCTCCCTAGTATCCAAAACACAAAAACTACTCACTCCAGAGTCAAACCACACATCAACTATATCCCTTTCCTTATCAAACTCCCTACTCCCACATTCGCACTTAAAGTCTCCCTGTAACTCGGTTATACTTTTTTCAAACCAAACATCCACTCCTTGCTCAGAGAATACCCTAACTATATGTTTCCCCCATTCTCCACCGAGATATGTCTTTCCGCACTTTTTGCACGTTATTGCAGGAATAGGAACCCCCCAAGCCCTCTGCCTAGAAAGACACCAATCAGTCCTGTTTCTTACCATTGCCTCAATTCTATTCTTCCCCCAAGAGGGTATCCACCTAACAAACTCTATTCCCTCAATAGCTTTATCTTTTATCTCCTTATTACTCACATCAAAAAACCATTGAGGTTTAGTCCTGAATATGACTGGGTTTTTGCACCTCCAGCAATGCGGATATTGGTGTTTATACTTCTCATAATGTAGGAGTAATCCCTTTTCCCTAAGAAATTCAATTATCAGGTTATTAGCTTCAAAAACCCTAATACCTTTCCACCTGTCCACCTCTTCTGTAAACTTACCCTCATCGTCAACAGGAGAGAGTATCTTCAGTCCATACCTTATCCCCATCTCGTAATCTTCTATACCATGCCCAGGTGCAGTGTGAACTATACCCGTTCCTACATCAGAGCTCACATGCTCTCCAAACACAACCACAGATTCTCTATCCTCAAATGGATGTTTAACCTTCAACTTTCTTATGTCCTCAATCTTAATCTCCCTAACATCAACCCATTTTTTACCTAATCTAGATTCAAGATCACCTATTAAAGCCTTAGCTAAAACGTAATACTCCTTCCCGTCAAAGGAAGCAACAACATACTCTAGATCTTCGCTAAAAGCAACTGCAGTATTCCCGGGCAAGGTCCAAGGTGTAGTAGTCCATATAAGCACAAAAACCTCACCTCCAGCATCTAGCTCGTTTTCAACAACTGGAAACTTAACATAAATTGAAGGAGATTCTTTCTCGTAATACTCTATCTCGGCTTCAGCAAGAGCAGTTTCGCAATGAAAACACCAGTGAATCGGCTTTTCACCTTTGTATATAAGCTTTCTATCAGCTAGTTCAATCAAAATTTTAGCAATGTTTACCTCATAATCCTTAGACATCGTAAGATAAGGCTTATCCCAGCTACCAAAAACTCCAAGTCTTATAAACTCCTCTCTCTGAATGTTTACAAACCTTTCAGCGTATTCCCTGCTTAACTTTCTAATTTCAGTTGCAGGAGTAGTTTTTGCCTTGCTACCTAGATTTTTTGTAACCTGTAACTCTATGGGTAGACCGTGACAGTCCCAGCCCGGAATGAAAGGAGTATAATATCCTCTCAGGAGTCTATCTTTGACAACTATGTCCTTAAGAATTTTATTCAATGCATGTCCTATGTGAATGTGACCATTTGCGTACGGAGGCCCATCGTGGAGAATATACTTCTTCCTCTTGTCTTTCGCCTCAAGAGCTTTCTCGTAAATTCTGTTTTCTCTCCAAAACTTTATGAATTCTGGTTCTCTCTGCGGTAAATTTGCCTTCATAGGGAAAGTAGTAGTCGGAAGGTTTACTGTTGCTCTGTAATCCACCATACTATTCCTCCACCTTCTCTATCTCAAATCTCTCAATGACAGGATTTGATAAAACCTCGTTAGACACTTTTCTTACAGTATCTTCACTATCATCTGTTTCCAAGTAAAAAACCTTACCTACTCTAACATCACTTATACCCCTATACCCAAGGTTATGTAGAACCTTGAGTATGGCACTCCCCTGCGGATCAAAAACATTGTCTTTCAGCAAAACAGTAACTTTGTATTTCATAGTAGAATATTATTTTAATCATTCAGAAAGTTACTTTACAAGAACAAAAAGAAGGCAACAAAATCCAACAATAAATTCCAGAATCTAACAAAACACTCCTCCTGATAGGCACCTAAGAGACTTGATGCAAAGTGAAATTTCGTGACTGACAAAACCAAATGGGCAACTAGTGAAGCTAGATTTATTGAATACCACCCAATAAAGCTCAAAATTTAACAATATTGAACGAACGCTGTCTAGAACCAAAGGAAGCTAAGTAAGCAAAAAGTTTGGAATCTTGATTGCTTACCTAACGGAAATTGGAATTTAATTAACCCAATGCTACTCTGCTGAAGTTATCTTTAAAAGAGGATAACTAAAGTGATCAGAAAAGCAAACTAAAAACTTCCTCTACAAACAAAAAAGGGAGCCAGAAGGCTCCCTAGATCAAACCTACTTGATTGTATAAGGAACCATCTCTATCAACTGATAACCACTGGTAGTTCTATGCACTGCTTCATACTCGTGATTACCAGTATGCCCAGGATTTACCACACTGACACCAACTTTGATACTCTGATTCACAGACAAACCAGCCGCATTTAGATCTATCCTATATTCAACTACACCAGGATTGTTCATAACAGCAGGTGCTCCTTTCCATTTAGTAGGATTATTTGACCAATTCTCAATCGGAGTGCCTTCATGCGTTGCAAAAACCCCCCATCCATTGGCATTGTGTAGTACAAACATATCAAAAGGAGTGGTATTTGTCTGAACAGCATTTATCCAGC
>JBCNVF010000057.1 GCA_039630355.1 Brevinematia bacterium | reverse complement strand
TCATACTCCCCGCTGTCCCTAAAGTATATGCTAATCTTATAATCTTACTTTTTTATTCTGTCATCCACTTTTTCAATTTTATCTCCATAGTCGTAAGCTCTCTCATATGCTAGTTCTAGAAGTTCTACCACCCTGTCTTTTGCTTCCTTAATTAGTTCCAATACTTCGTTTTTGTGTTTGAGGAAGTTTTCTGCTTCTTCTTCTAGAAGAGATGCGAATGTGAAGAGCGTTGGTTTGTCATCAAAACCTAGTTCCCTTGCTAGGTCTTCAAAAGCTATTGGCGTGAGTTTCTTCTTATCAACAAGTAGCGTTGCAATAGGTAGGGAATCGCTTCTCACTTCTCCTGTAAGCCCACCGCTTACATACTCGTTTGTGTAGATCTTGACAAAGCAGAATCTGGTGTCAAAGTTAGAATAATAGATAGTATTCTCGGTGTCAGCACCTATTCCGTAAAATGGAGCAGGGGTTATTTCAACTATCCTAGCCTCGTCATTCTCCTCAATCACCTTAAGATCCTCTTTGTTAAAAAAGAGGAACTCAACTGGATATCCCCATCTTTCATATTTCCCGTAGCTTCCCAAATAATCCTCGTTCTCATAGTCTGCATCTCCGTAAGCTACGATGATATGCCTGCCTTTTATTGCCACCTTACCTTCACTAAAATAATATACAACAGGCATCTTACCCTCCTTATACTTTTAGGGAGCAAAGCTCCCTTATTGTTTTTCTTGCTTGAATTTTCTTTCTTATGTTTTCTTTTAACGCTTCTTCCAAAATCCACTCAATGTCGTTTGAATCATGATATTGTAAATCCGAATCCACATACACTTTTGATAATGATGAAACTTTTGTGTTATCAGGAAGAGTTATCAGGAACGTCATTGTCCTGTCATTGTAATTCTTTATTAGTCTTTGCGTGTTTAGTGTTATTGGAAACACTCTTATTTCAAACCCGTCATCCAACTTCTTTGAAAAAGCTAGCGAAATTCTTGAATTTTTGTGTTTTAAAGCGAGTATTTGGTTCTTGACAGCCTTCTTTACAACGTCGGTTATGTGGTCTCTATATTTACTCAACTTGCGCCAAACAGCCTTTATGTTCTATATTTTTCTTCTCGTGTCCTCAACTACTACTATCACTTTTGGGATCTCATCGTTTGGCTTAAGTTTCTTGTAAACTTTTTCAATGTTTTCAGCAATCTTCAGAGTATCGCCTTCAACTATCAATATAAGTTGGTTTTGTTCGTAGTTCTTGGTGTAGAGATTAATTAGGTTTCTGTTTCCGATTAGATTTCTGCAGTCGTCAAACTCATATTTTAAGACATAAATTCCGTTTTCTATGTTGCTCCATTTTATCGTTTGTTTCTTTAGCATCAGATTGAGTTCGTCTGGGTAGTAGTCTTCGCTGTAAGCACGAATTTGAACCCTGTTGCTTTCTGGCACTACCGTGTCGGTTGTGAGCTTAAGTATTGCTATATCTTTGTTTATCCTTTCTACTTCAGCATCATAAACTTTATCCAAAACTGGACATAAAATAGTCTGTTGGTGTATGAACGGTATTGCTTCTTCAACTTCGGCTTCTTCTGGATAGCCGTGGGGTGGGAGGGTTTCTTTCCCCCCATGATCCCACTTTACACTTACAAAAAGTGTTTTGCCTTCCAAATAGACATTTATACTCATATTCCCCTCCTTATAAAAGGATTTTTTCTGTGTTGTATTTAACCCCTTTGGGGTGCTTAAAGTTTACCGTGAATGGGTCTGGGTTTGAAGAAAGGTTATAGTCGGGGTCATCCTTGTATATTGCTCCCCATTCCACAATCTCCCATTCATCCCCAAGATAAGAAGGAATTAGTTCTACAAGATCGTCAGGGTTTATGTGTATTTCTCCATATCCTAGATCCTTGTATGTTATTCCGTCTCCCTGTGGGTAGAACTCTCCCTTGTATGCTTCTGTAATCTTTATCTTACACGGTATTTCACCTTCTATTACATCTTCCATCCACTCCTCTTCTATCTTTAAATCACCAGTAAAAACCAGAAAACCGTCCAACACAAGAGGTTTTGTTTCGCTTATGTTTTTTCTGGCCTTTTCGTCAAACAAAATAAATGCCTTTTCTCTTGCTTCTTTTGCTAGTTTTATACTCCCCTTGACATATGCTCCTATTTTTGTTTTTTCATTCTCTGAAAACACTACCTCTGCTACTTCAGGAAGTAACCTTTCTGCTTCAAAAACTATCTCAACATCCCCCCAAGTATCGAATCCTGTTGGTGTTGTGTCAACTATCCCGATACCAGGGATTTTGTTGAAGGTGTAGAAGCAAAATGAATATTCAGAAACTTTGTTATACATACGCTCCTCCTTTTTTGAAGGAACCTGTTTAACAGGCTCCTTTAAGTAATTGTATTATTTTGTTCCTTCTGTTCCTCTCAAATTTGACTATCTTTCTTAGCTCTTCGGCGATCAATTTTGCTGTCCTTCTCATGAAACTTTCTATATGTTTTTCTGTATCAGGTATCCATTCTGCAAGTAGTGTCTTATCGGTAATTATGTTGCCACTCAGAGAATTTTTGTTAGATAAATAAACCATTTTCTTGTCCTGGTCAATCTCTATTGATACTATCATGTCCTCAATATTTAAAGCTTCAACCTCTTTTTGTACATGCGATTTTATATACTCGTTATCATTGAGTTTGCTTAAGATCTGTAGAATTTTCTGCGCTCTCTTCACAGCACTTATTATCCTTTCCTTAGTGTCTTGGGATAATATTAATTTTATCTTTTTCTTTATGGGGGCTTTAATGTGCTGGAAGTCCTGAACTACTATTTGTTTTGGCCTTACTATCCTTATTTTTCCTTTTCTAATGTTGAACATTACGGTTGCATCTGCGTATTTTAAAGATCCTCCGCCGAACTTCAGTATGTATGTTCCGTCTTTTTGTATTTTGAATTTTGCATGCCCAGTTATAGGAACAGCTAATATTTTTGCGCTAGAATATGCCCCTCCGTCTAACTCGTAGCTTATCACATCGTTGTAGGAATATATGGTGTGCCCTATTATATTGGTTTCTTCTGTCTTTTCTACATTCTTCGTTAGGATTTTAAGAATCTTCGTCCCAGATATTTCTACATTCTTCTTTGCTTCAACTTTTTCAAGAGTCACGCGGTTTTCTGTGCCTTCTTCAATAGCATTAAAAAATTTTGCTCTCTTAGCGTTTGGTTGCCAGTAGCGAACCAACAACATGTTTTCTTTGAGCCGAAACGAAAATGTTATTTTTCCTAGATCTACAACGCTCATAACTCCTCCTTACCCTGCTGTTAAGCCCCGCAGGGACAGGCTTCCCTCAAAAGGATGCTAAAATCACATAAAAACGTATGGTAGTGGCATGCTTTTTTGGTTTAAGAATATCGTTTGTGTCAAACAACACACTACCACCACCAAAAACCCATCACAATAATAAGGATAAACAAAACTTTAAAAAATTTACTCTTACGTCTTTTAAAGTGTTGAAAACTACTTGGCTAAAAAACACTGGTAGCAGTATGCTTTTTCGGTTTAAGAATATCGTTTGTGTCAGACTAGCACACCAC
>JBCNVF010000056.1 GCA_039630355.1 Brevinematia bacterium | reverse complement strand
TCCTTATCATAAGGAATACAAACCCTCCTATTGTTTCTGGGCGCTGGACTTCTACTATAAAAACAGAATTTCAGAGGGATGGCAATGGAAATTTAAGAGTTGTTTTAACAATTCCAACTGTATTTGACAGGACTGGAGCATTAGCAACATTTAGTGGTCTTATAAACATAGATACAGACACTCCTATTTCTACGACTGGAACATTTTCTGCTGTGTCTCCAAATATAGCAGGACTAGGAGGGGCTAATTTGGTTTTGGGTCTTAACAACACACAAACAATAGACGGAATATCCAACAGCATTTACATTCCTATTCTGGTTGGAGAAAAGATATCGTATTGGAGGTATAACGGACAGTCTAATTTTAGCAATACGAACATGAACGGAGTTAATTTGGTTGGTTTTTATCTAAACCAAACGCAAAGGTTTATGGAACTACAGGAGAGAAATATCGGGTATTCTTTGGTTCTTAACTCTTACTATACTAAATTAAATGCTGTATGGCTGAATGCTAACTATACAGGGTGGAGGTTTAAGCAGTTGTGGATAAATGATGGACAAAACACAATAAACACAGAAGAGCAAAACTACACAAACTACAGGGTTGTTTGGTCTTATGTGACAACTGGTATTACTCACAATATATCCAAACACAAAAGTAGTGGTAATCTTGATACAGTTACAGCAAGAATAGCAACTAACAACCCAAATGGTGAAGGTCTCGGTTACGCAACTCAAAGAAGCACTTTTTCAGGAGTTTCTAATTTTAGATTTAACTCGCTTGACTTACAATGGAACACATCTAACACTGATGGTAGTCTTTATCTTGTTTTTGAAAGACTATACTAGGGGGGTGTATGGATAAAAGGTTTGATGAGTTCTTCAAGGACATAATTAGACACGAAGGAGGATACAGTAATCACCCGAACGACAGTGGGGGGGAGACAAAGTATGGGATAAGCAAAAGAGCATACCCGCATTTGGATATTAAAAACCTGACACCAGAACAAGCAAAAGTAATATACTACTACGACTATTGGGTTAAGGGACACTTTGATAAAGTAGCAAAGATTAGTTTCCAGATAGCAACAAAAGTCTGTGATATAGCGATAAACTGTGGAATAAAACCAGCACACAGAATGTTGTTTAAGGCATTGGATATGCTAAACTACAAGAACATAGTAAGCATAGGGGAAGACTGCCTTATTGCTTTAAAGGATGTAGTTGATAAAGGAATAAAAGATGTGTTTATAAATAACGTAATATCTTTGCAAAAGGAATACTACATTGGTATAGTTAATAAGCATCCGAAAAACAAGGTATTTTTAGAAGGATGGCTTAAGAGAGCAGAGTATAAAGGAGTGGTAAAGTATGGGTGACAAAAGCAAAGGAAACGGTTGGAAGGAATACATAAAGGAAGTATCCTACAATCTGCAGGTTGTTAAGGAAACGATGCTAAATATAGACAAGAAGGTAGCAGAACTTCTCATAAAGCACGAGACACTGAAAGAGAGGGTAGATAAGATAGAAGAAGAAGGTAAAAAAAGAATATTCCAAAACTTTTATGTGATAGTAGGAGCAATAACATCGTTTTTGACAGGACTTGTTTTGTTTATAATATCCTTTATGGTGAGATGGGGGGGGAAGTGAAGTTTGCAAGCAGGAAATTTATTGCCTTTGTATCCAACTTTGTTGCTATTGTTGTGTTATCCTTTTTAGGGAAAATAGATGGCTTACACACGATAATTGGTCTTCTTGTTAATTGTGCTTTTTACACATTTGTGGAAGGAGCGATAGATTTAGCAAGTTTGAGAAAGATACAAATAGGCAGTTTTAGTTTAGATAAGGAGGGGGATAATGAAGATAACTAATATGTTTTCTCTAGAAAACATCCAAGAAATTTTTGGAGTGTCTAGGGCAACAATATATCGGATACTTAAGAAGGCAAAGGTAGAACCAAAGAACTTATACACTATACAAGAGATACAACAAATGTTGCCGTTTATTACAACGGTAGCAAGCATTCGTGTTGTTGATGACAAGTTAAGAATACAACTCAAGAATGGAAACGAGATAGAGATGGAGCAGGAAGCAATACAACAGATTGTCTCAAAAAATCTCATAGAAATGAGAAAAATTGAGACGGAAACACTAATAAGCACAGTGTCCAACATAACAACACAGATAACAGACTTGATAGAAGCAATAAAGGAGCTTGTTAAAAGAATTGTAAGAATAGAGGAGATAATTCTACAAAATGCTATAGGTAAAACAACAAACACAGAAGAACTAGCAAGCAGAAGAAAAGCAATATCGCTAGCATTAGATGACTATATAAGAAGCAATAATTTACTTTACTCCAACAAAGATGACATTTTTATAGAGATGCTTGAAAAGTTTGAGAAAGACAAAAAGGTAGAAGTAAGAAGAAAATATGACAAGATGGATAGGTCTTACATTAATACTTTAATTAGGCTTGGACTTGATGGAGATTTTGTTAAGTTTGTTAGAGACAAATCTTTATGAACATCTTATTACTCCAGTTTGAGAATATTCTGTTTGGTATAGCAAACAAAAAGGGGCTTACTGTTAAAAAAGAGCATAGGTTTTTGGAAGAATACAAATACAGATTTGACTACGCTATTGTTGAAAAGAAGGTTGCTATTGAAGTTGAAGGAGGAACTTTTGTTTATGGAAGACACAACAGTCCTGTAGGGTTTAGAGAGGATGTTATAAAGTATAATTTAGCAACAATAAATGGTTGGAAGGTGTATAGGATAACAACGGAGATGATACGAAGAAATGCTTTTATTTTTCCAACAGCAAAAAGACCTAACCGCAGAACTGTATCCCTAGAAGATTTTTTAAACACAATAATGTAATTTAACAAAGCATACTAAAGATTTAGCGACAAATTTAAACAAAACTTGACTTTTAAAACAGAACTCGTTAATAATTAAAGTGTTAAAGGAGGTTTTATGGACAAAAAGAAAACTACAAGTTTTTACCTTTTGGATGATACCAAAAGGGTTATTGCGAGGTTGAGTAAGATTGCGAATGTTAAGCAATCTGAACTGATAAACACAATAGCAGGTTTGCTTGATAAAGACGAAAAGTTGCGGATAAGAGTGTTTGAGGAAATAAGAAGACAAAAAGAAGAAGCATTAAAGGAGGGTTGGAAATGATAGTGTATATGATACATAAGTTTAGGTTAGACCCAAAGAACATAGAAGAAGCAAAGAAGTATATTAAGGAGTTTTTAGAAAAGAAGGTTGCTGTAATATACACACCCCCTATGTGGTTTGTTGGAGCAAACGTGAGCGAGGAAGAAATACTACAAATGTGTTTCAAACTAATTGATAAATGTGATGTAGTTGCAGTTTGTGGCGAAGCAGAAAGCAGAGGAACAATACGAGAACTGTTATATGCGCTGGAGAAGGGTAAGACCATTAAAGTTTTTTCTGAACCTAATGAAGTAAAGTATTTTTTATGAAACTTACTACCCATATTTGCTTATTTCTTTTAGGTTTTGTGCTAGGGGGGATTGTCTTCTGGTTGCTGTTTTTTAAGCAATCAGGGGAGTTTTATCCTCCCAAAACTATTACGAACACACAGGTTAAAGCAATAAAACTATACTATACGAATGTGATAAGGCATTACTTTACAAACTACCAAGAAACGAACGGAACAAACTACCAAGTTGGTTTTGTTGATATAACAAACATTTTAACTAATATACTTGTAGAAATTAGGATAAATGAGATAAAAGAAAACAAGTTGCTTTTTAACTACAATTACGACCTTTCAACACCAAAACAGCAGTTTGAAGTTGGGTATTACAGGTATTTTTTTAGCATTGGTGGAATTAATACTTTTGTTGGAGCAAAGGCAACCTATCCTTGGGGAGTAAGTTTAGGGATTTTAGTTGAGTTTTAGTCTTTATAAGGAGGTTTATATGAAGCCAAAACTTAACCTTGAACACTTTATTGTTCTGGAACTGCTAAAATACAAGCAGTTTCTGGAACGGAGAAAGAAAGTGCAGATAAAGGACATAGCGATGAGGAGGCTTATAAGTCTATTTGTTGTTGAAAAAAGAAAAAGAAACGAAGGAACATTTATGACAGTTTCTCAAAAAGGGAAGCCAGAAGTGGTTGAGATAAAAAACGGTTCATACAGAGGATGGGTAAGGTATTGCGAGTATTACTGCAGACTCAAGTGGGGCGACATAATAGCAACCGTGGATTGGTGGAGAACTAAAAAAGGTAAGAAGGGTAATATACTCTTCATCGTAGGACAGGAGGATAAACTATGGAAGTAGTAATAAACAAAAATCAACCATCATCAATGGCGCATTTTAGAGAGTTGGTTTTGGAATTACTGAAATACAGAAAGGAGATACGAACGCTTGTTAGACTTGCTGTGAATAACAACATAGAAACTACACTGCATTTCTCTACAACAGAGCAAAACCCAACGAGACGCAACTATGTTGATATTACTTTTGAGGAAGAAACAGTGCTATTGGAATACGGAAGTGCGTTTGCGACGGTAGAGAAAACGCGAATTAACGCAAAGGAATTTGCTAGAAAACCTCTATACTATACCATAAGAACGATAAGCAATGCAGTAAAGAAGAGCAAGATTGTTAGACAAATGTATAACATTATATCCGAGATACTAAGCGACGAACTAGAGGAGAAAGGAGAATGGCAAGACAACTAAAGAAAAAAGGGAGGGTGTATGATATATATAACAAACGCATTTTCTTTGTCTATGTTGTCAGATAACTCTGGCAACATAGAATACAGAAAAGCAAGCGTAGAGGAGGTAAGAGAAATTCTTGCTTCCTCTAGTTGGACAAGCGCAGTAGGGCATGAAGGAACTGCTGAGATACTAAAGGAACTTCTAGGAATAGAAGTTCCTTTTAACAGGATACAAATCTCCGACAGTACTGGAGATATTCTGGTAGTCTTCCAAATACTAAAAAGACTACCAGAGGGGACGGTATTAACGAAGGAAGAAATACAACAACTACCCTACTGCTTTTACATAGTTAATTTCTAAGAGGGGCTTTGCTCCTCATTTTACCATAGG
>JBCNVF010000055.1 GCA_039630355.1 Brevinematia bacterium | reverse complement strand
TTTACCTGCCCTTTTAGGGATTGAAACACAAAAAGGGGCGCGTTTGTCAAGCTTTTTATTCTGGTTTTTACCTGCCCTTTTAGGGATTGAACGGGATGAAACCATAGTACTCAAAAACACAACTTCTACGATGTATTCTAGAAAGTGACTTGGGATACTGAAGACTTAAGAAGTTTGTAGAGGAGTTTGGTAAAGATTAAAGTGAAACAACCTCCTATCGCCCCGTAAAATAAAGACAAAAGGTATATATGAATCGCAGAAAAACTATAAATCACTTCATCAAAAACTTTCTATTTGATCTTCCACCAAACTCAGGAAGAAAATAGCGGAAGTTGCCCTCCTATACTTCGCTACTACATACAAAGGAAGTCATGTGAAAGATACATTGAAAGCTTTTTGCTACATTGTTTACACTTAATTTTGCCATGAAGGTGCTTGTTATAAATTCTGGAAGTTCATCAGTAAAGTATCAGCTTATTGAGACTGAAACTGGTGAAGTTTTCCTAAAGGGGCTGATTGACAGAATTGGTAGCATAGGAGCCACTCACACCTACACTTTGGGAGGTGAAAAGTTTAAGGAAGATATTCTGGCTAGGGATCACAAAGAAGCTATTGGGTTAGTGGTCAAACTAATCACAGCAAATGAACTGAAGATAGAAGCAATTGGACATAGAGTTGTTCATGGGGGACACAAGTTCTTTGAGAGCGTGCTTATAGATGACGAAGTCATTGAATATATAAGGGAATTTGGTAAACTTGCTCCTCTACACAACCCACCGAATCTTATTGGGATTTTAGCTTGCAGGGAAATCTTGCCAACTATTCCTCAAGTAGCAGTGTTTGATACTGCCTTTCACCAAACTATACCTCCAGAAAATTACCTATATGCTATACCATACAAATACTACGAGATATATAGAATAAGAAGATATGGTTTTCATGGAACATCACATAGGTATGTAGCAATCAAGACTGCAGAACTGTTAGGACTAGAGCTTAGCAAAGTGAACTTAATAACCTGTCACCTAGGAAATGGAGCAAGCATAACCGCTATCAGGGAAGGAAAATCTTTTGATACCTCTATGGGTTTTACTCCTCTTGAGGGACTGATAATGGGAACAAGATGTGGCGACATAGACCCTAGTGTTCCACTGTTTATAATGGATAAAGAGGGAATTTCTCCTTCAGAAATGGACAAAATCCTTAACAGAGAAAGTGGAGTTTTAGGTATAAGCGGACTTTCCAATGATATGAGAGTAATAGAAGAAGAGTATGAAAAAGGAAATGAGAAGGCTACCCTAGCATTTGATATGTACTGCAGGAGAATAAGAAAATACATAGGAGCATACTTCTTTGAGCTAGTGAGAGTAGATGCAATTACATTTACCGCAGGAGTAGGTGAAAATTCACCTCTTACCAGAAGCAAGATATTAGAAGGACTTGAAGAAATTGGCATAGAAATAGACGAAGAATTAAACACAAAAACCGTGAGAGGACAAGCAGGAATAATATCAAAGCCTTCTTCCAAGGTAAAAGTTGTAGTCATGCCTACTAATGAAGAACTTGCTATATCCAAAGATACTGAGAAAGTGGTCAAACAATATTTTAATACTCTCGCAAAAAGCTAACCTCAGTTGCAAGTGTTGGAACTTAGCAATTGTTTCTTTATATTTTTACTATGAAAATCATTGAGGTATTTAAAGAAAGCTTAAAGCTCCTATCCTCATCTGGCTTACCTACCCCGAAAACCGATGCTGAAATAATAGTTTCACACGTACTGAACATAAACAGAGTGGATATCTACCTACTTAGAGATACCGAAGTTTCCGAGGAAAAACAGAAAGAGATATTGAGCCTTGTTGAAAGAAGAAGCAAATTTGAACCTCTTGAGTATCTTATTGGGTATAAATATTTCTGGGGACTGAAGTTTAAAGTAAGAGAAGGAGTTCTCATCCCTAGATTTGATACCGAATCATTGATAGATGTAGCAAAGAATATGTGTAGATCTCCAGAGTATATTCTTGATATAGGCACAGGCACTGGAATAATAGGAATAACCCTGAAAAAAATCTTTCCAGGTGCCTATGTAGTAATGAGCGACATATCTGATATTGCAATTGAGACCTGCCTAGAAAACGTGAAAAACATCCTTGGAGAAGTCCAGGGAGTGGAGATTATAAAATCTGATGTGTTTGAGAATATATGGGAACGCATTGGATGGGGAAAGTTTGACCTCATAATTTCTAATCCTCCCTACATATCAAGCAAAGACTATAAATATCTACCTAGCGACGTGAAAAAAGAACCAACGATAGCTCTATATGGTGGAATCCTAGGACTAGATTTCTATATAAGGATTGCTGACAGGGCAAAAGAATTTCTTAGAAAGAACGGTAAAATTATTCTAGAAGTGGGGGATGAAGCCCAAGCAGAAAAAGTCAAAAAGTTCTTTTATCTGAAAGGGTTTAGAAACTTTATGATCTTCAGAGATATATCTAAAGAAGTTAGAGGAATAGTTGTGATGAACTATTGAGTCTTTTTCGCAAGTCTATGAGCTCCCTTTCTCTCAAGATCAATTATGGAATTTACAAAGTTCTCCAGTTTTGTTTTATCTTTCCAATCTATGTTTGAAGAAAATTTTAAACCTACATCAACAAGAGTATCCTCAACCCTGCCATATATGTTAGCAACCGAGGCCAGAGTTTTTATAGATGTAGTATCTGGGAAATATACTTGACAGAAAACCCTTTTGCCTAATCTAGTATACTTCGGGAAGATAGGATCTTTTATTACAACTCTCATACCACCAACACTTATATCCATTATTTCTTGCCGGTCTCTAGTTATTATCTCAAATGCTCCCTCTGTTTCAAGCTTAAGAGATGCATTCTGTGAAACTCCAACCAATCTTTTTATCATTCCAGGCGACAGTTTCTGGGTCTTTGACATTACCCTTATTACCCCTATAGCCTCCTCATCAAACATTATTGGCACAACAGCTTCACTTATTATTCTATTCTCAATATAAAACTGCCTGATCTCGTCTATACTCTTACTTATCTCGGAGTAACTCTTACCAGCTTGAGATAAGAACTTTATGTAATCCTCATAAGAAACCACAAAATCTTCCTTGATTTTGATATTGGATGTATCAAATACAGCAAATGGTTTCTTGTGTAGTCTGACCAAGTGATATATTACACTTTTCTCTGATCCATCAAACAGCATAACTTTGGCAAAATCGTAGTTTTCACTTCTTCTTATATTGCTCTCAATTGTTTTGAGAATTGCGTCTATTTTCTGTTGAAGAGTGCTATCCTTTATAGTTGGGTCTATAACCTTCATTGAAAGAATGGTATACATGTTAGTTATAAGGGGATTCCCCTTAACATCAATCCTCACATATTTCCTTTTTGGATGCATTATGAGCCTGTAAGGGAACTTCAAAACGGTTTTATCAAGCAAAACTGAATCAAATTTGACGGTATTTGCCCCATATCCAGCTTCAACAAGAGCACCTACTCCTATACACTCCTCAATTGAAGAATTTCCAGTTATAACAGTCACTTCCTTGATGTTGATAATATTTGCAGAAAAATCGCTAATAGCGAAAGAGACAACTATTCCATTATTTGTTTTCAAACTTAAAGTGCTTTTATTTTCCTTCAGGTAACTGAGTATTTTTTCTATCCTACCCTGATCCTCAATTATTTCTTCAGTAATCATCTCCTGTTTCCCTGGATACCGCTATCTAAATAAATTGTCGGCAAAAAACCTTTTCAGTTTATCCTTTTTCAGAATACTTGAACATTCTATCAATGTGGTTGACTATTTCTGTTATTCTTACGCCGAAGCTTTCCTTCAATCTCCTTTGCAATCAACCTTCCATTGACCAATATATCTACAGGCTCACCTGCAAGTTTATCTAATTCAACTACCGACCCCTCTCCTAACTGCAGAACCTCCTTCACCAACATTTTGGTTCTACCAAGCTCAACAGTTATCTGCACAGGAACATCAAGAATCAGCGCAAACGACCCTTCCGCTTCAACCGAAACTTCTTCCAAAGAACCAAACTCTACTGGTCTTACTACAAGTTTCCCTTGCTCCTCAGCCTCACCCTTTGTTTTTAGCACTCCCCTTTCCGCTTCAGGTATCTTCTTGGTCGTGTAAGAAAGAATTATCTGTTTTGCAGTATTCTGTGGCAAAATCCAATACATTCTACCTTGTCTACTACCCACTCCCATTGAGAAAGACACCATCAGCAACGGAACATTAGGAAAAGTCACATTCCTAATATCAGATAACTTCTGCACAATTGGTGCCCCTGCTGCCAAGATTTTCCCAGTTTTTTCGCTCAGATTGGTCACAAAGTTAGATATAATCATAGAAATATTTTGCTGGAAAGTCGCCATGATCAGGTCCGATAGAAGTGTATTCGCCTCATCTCCTATCAACGGATTCATGATCGCTAAAAGCGCGTTGGAAGGATAAATAAAATGCACCTCACCTGTAATATTACCAGAAATATTAAATCTAACATCCACAGATTCACCCACAATCTCCATAGATAACCTAGAACTATCAAAAGTATCTATACTTAAACCAGAAATGACAACTTCCTTTCCAGGTATTTGCGCCCTAAGCATACTTCTCTGAGCTTCCAATATTTGCTTAAAAAGCTCGGTAAGATTACTTCTGTCTATCTCTGTCAAAAGACCTTCACCTGTATCTACCGCTCTAGTCATATCAAAACCCTTAAAGGTATCAAATGTATCAGTCGCACTAAGAAGTGCATCCATCTCTTCTTGCGAAAGATGTCCCTCTCCTCCAAACATACTAGTCCTCCACCTCCCTTAAAACTAATTCTAATATATCTTCTGACAACCTTTCTATTATTCCAGTTATTTGCACAGCAACTTTCTTTCCAACTTTACCAGGCCTACAGTAGAACTTCTCCTTATTCTCAACCTTCATTATCATGTTATCCCTCATACTCTGATCAAGCCTTATGACATCCCCAGGTTTAAGCTTCCTAATGTCCCTAAACTTAAGGGTAGTAGATCCAATTATAACACTTATGTCAAGCTCAACTTTATTAAGAGTATCCTTGACCAAATCCAATGTTTCCTTAGTCATAATTTTCTTTATACCAGAATACCAGTACTGCGCGCTAAGCTTTGACATTATCGGCTCTATTGTAACATACGGAACACATAAATTCATCATACCTTCGGCCTCACCTATCTTGACATCAAAGGTTATTAGAACAACCATATCTGTAGGAGGCACTAGCTGAGCAAACTGAGGATTGACTTCAATATTACCCAACCTAGGTCTAAGATCAATAACATTTGCCCACGACTCCCTAAGGTTAGATAGAATCCTAACTATAACACTTTCCATAACAGATTTTTCTATATCCGTTAGCTCTCTGTTATCCTTCAATGTTTCACCTTTACCACCAAACAACCTATCTATCACCACAAAAGTTATGGTAGGATCTATCTCCAAAACCGCACTACCTTTAAGAGGTTCCATATTTATTATTCCAAGCGTTGTAGGAGAAGGAATACTTCTGGAAAACTCTTCATAGGTAAGCTGATCAGTAGAGGCAACATGAACTTGGACAACTAATCTTAGTTGTGCTGAAAGGAAAGTTGAAGTCAATCTTGCAAAAGTCTCGTGAATCATCTGCAGTGTCCTCAACTGATCCTTGGAGAAACGATCAGGCCTTCTAAAATCGTAGCTTTTTATATTTTTCTTTATTACAGAAGGTGAGGTAGGTTCCACACTAAGTGAGGAAATCTCTTTAACCTCACCACCCGTCTGTAGGGCTGAAAGAAGATGGTCTATTTCCTCCTGAGATAAAACATTCGTCACACTCCACCTCTCTACAGATATATTATAAAAAAAATTCTATAATTTATCAAATGTTTTCCACAAAAATTCTCATCCATACTACCACAAGCCACCCAAGCTCTATTCTCTGCTAATCTCCATTCCACTTCCCCACCGAAACCAAAAATCTCCACCTCCTAAAAATTTTCGGAAACACTAAAAAAATCCCAACATTATGAAGTTCTTAGCCCATAAAGCTTAGCATATCAGGAATATAACTACTCTACAACCTCTCTATTAAAGAGCCTCTGATCCTACAGTAAGCCTAACAAACCTAACAATAAAGATGTTTCAAAAGTAGTAAAAAGCTAAATAGCCTTAGCTTCTACCTCAAACTAACTATCATAATCTATATATCACTTCTGATATACATCTCTTCCAATCCGACTTTGCAACTGTCATGTTCCCAAAGTCAAGAAATCCCTTTAATCAACTTGTGTCCTTTCTCCTTGCAGTTCCTTTCAGGACTGGGTGAATACTCTTCTAAATAAGTAAGGAAAAAACTTAGAATCTTGTTTGCTTACCTATTGAAAATTGGAATCTATAGCCTTACATCTTTATCATTTGACTTGCTAAGCATATCAATGCTATATTTATCAAAGCTGAAAACTGAACAAAGAGAAAGCAAACAACGAAAGCATATTTATTTAGAGGAAGCTCATTCCTATGCAAGGTGAATAAGAGACTTCCTCCATAAGTGTCTTCAGAAGTATGATAAAGAGAAGAGTAAGTAGGAAAGTAAGAGTAGGTAACCTATTCATAGGGGGGGATTATCCAGTAACGGTCCAAACAATGCCAACTGTCAAGACTACCGATGTAAAAGCAGTGATTGACACAATAAGAAGGTGTGAGGAAGCTGGAGTAGATATTGTGCGTCTGGGAGTGCCGGATATTGAATCCGCAAATGCAATAAAGAAAATAAAGGCAGTCGTAAAAACACCAATAGTAGCAGATATCCACTTTGACTACAAATTAGCGCTTGAAACAATAAAAAACGGAGCGGATAAAATAAGACTCAATCCTGGAAATATAAAAGAGAAGTGGAAAATAAAGGAAGTTGTCAGAGTTTGTAAAGATAACGGAATCCCCATAAGGGTTGGAATCAACGCCGGATCAATTGATAGGACAAGATACCCAACTCCCTCACCAGAAGCACTAGTATCCTTTGCCCTTGAAAATGTAAGAATACTTGAGGATCTTGGATTTTATGATATAGTAATTTCTGTCAAACACACCGATGTTTTATCTACCATAAAGGCCTACAGAATGATAGCTTCCATGTGCGACTATCCTCTACACTTAGGTGTAACTGAGGCTGGAACAGAGTTTAAGTCAACCATAAAAAGCACTCTAGGAATAGGGATCTTGCTTATGGAGGGTATAGGCGATACAATAAGAGTATCGCTAACTGGAGATCCGGTAAAAGAGGTAGAAATAGGAGTAGCAATACTTCAACAACTCGGATACAAACCTACATATATTGAGGTCATCTCATGCCCTATGTGCGCAAGAGCAGATGTAGATATCATAGAATTAGCCAACAAATTTGAAGAGAAGGTAAAAAATCTAAAGAAAAAACTGAAGGTAGCAATAATGGGATGCGTAGTAAATGGTCCCGGAGAATCAAAAGATGCAGATATAGGAGTATGCTGTGGTAAAACAACATCAGTGATATACAAAAGCGGGAAAATCTATAAGAAGGTAAAGAATGAAGAAATTCTTAGCTTCCTTTTAAATGAGATAGAAAACTTTGAACAAAAGTTCTCCACAGAAAACAGACTGCCGGGAAACTAGAAGCTACAGATTTTTAATTATCAACTCTCCAAATTCAGAACATCTAACCTCTCTAGCATCTTCCATTTCCCGAGCAAGATCATAAGTAACTGTTCTCCCTTGGATTACCTTTTCTATAGCACTCTGTATCAACTGCGAGACTTCTTTCCATCCTAAATACTCAAACATCAAACATCCGGAAAGTATGAGAGAAGAAGGATTTACCTTATCCTGACCTGCGTACTTTGGAGCAGAACCATGTGTTGCCTCAAAAACAGCGTAAGGATTTCCTATATTGCCTCCTGGGGCCATCCCAAGACCACCAACCTGCGCTGCCAAAGCATCTGATATATAATCTCCATTGACATTCGGGGCAACTATTATCTTATAGTTTTCAGGCCTTGTCAAAACCTGCTGAAACATATTGTCTGCTATGACATCGTTTATAAGTATCTTCCCCTCTCTAGATACACCAGATCTAACCTCATCTTCAGTGACAACATACTCTCTATATTCACTTAGAGCTACCTCATAACACCATTCCCTAAATGCCCCCTCTGTAAACTTCATTATATTGCCCTTATGCATAATAGTTATTGTATCAAAACCTAACCTAATTGCGTAATCTATTGCCAACCTCATCAGTCTCTTCGTTCCAAATTCAGATATAGGCTTTACTCCTATTCCAGCATCATCTCTTATTGTAATCCCAAACTCTCTTTTCAAAAATTCTCTAAACCTTTTAGCTTCCTCAGAATCACTTCTCCACTCAATACCAGCATATAAATCTTCAGTAGCTTCTCTAAAGATGACCATATTCACCTTCTCTGGGTGCTTAACTGGAGTAGATATTCCCTTAAAGTACCTCACAGGCCTTACCACAGCAAATAAATCCAAACTCTGCCTTATCGTGACATTCAAGGACCTTATACCTCCACCTACAGGTGTGCTGAGAGGCCCCTTTATTGAAACTATATGCTCCCTGATAGTATCTAGAGTTTCCTTAGGCAGATACTCTCCAAACCTTTGATAAGCTTTTTCTCCAGCAAATACCTCTATCCAGTTAACTCTCCTCTTACCCCCATAAGCCTTATACACAGCTTCATTCCATACAGGAATAGCTACTCTAAATATGTCTGCTCCTATTCCATCTCCCTCTATATAAGGAATATCAACCTCATCAGGAACAATCAGTCCACCATTCCCAACACCTATCCTCATAACATTACTCAAAACCCAAATAATTTTCACAAGCCACGGCTTTCTCTTTCAACTTGCGCCTAAATTTGGTTAAAGTATCTAATTAATCTTTTTCAGCGTTTCATAGGTATAACCCACAAAGGTGTTAAAAGGTTTGACCAGACCACAATAGATTCCAACTTCCATTAGGTAAGTAAGCAGAGTCTAAACTTTTTGTCTACTTACTCACTTCAGCTCTAGATGATGCTCACCAGTTATAAGACTTTACTTCACACCAAGCCTCTTAGGTACTTTAAGTATTCACCCGTCAACAGGGCCTGCAAGAAGAGTAAAAGAAAAGCCTTACCTAGTTGTTAGATCTTGGAATTTATTGAAATAGGCCATAACTTTAATGAAAAAGTGCTCGGAATGATTTATAATTCTAGATATGCTTAGTAAGGAAGATAAAAGGAAAATTCTAGAACTAGCAAGGAATGCTATTGAATCCCTGTTTTACCCTGAAAAAAAAGAAGAGCTTTGGAGACGAAAAAAAGCAGTTGAAAAACTTCAACTCAAAAATGGAGTATTCGTAACAATAATGAAAAGAAACAACCTACGAGGATGTATAGGCTATATCTACCCTGTTAAAGAATTCTCAAACCTTTTGGTGGACACAGCAATTTCTTCAGCAACCAGAGACCCGAGATTTGATCCCCTTTCACCTGAAGAACTAAGTGAGATTGAGATAGAAGTGTCAATACTTTCCGAACCTAGGAAAATTGATTCAATCTCAGAAATAGAAGTTGGTAAACATGGACTAATCGTAAGAAGAGGCCACCATCAGGGACTATTGTTACCCCAAGTAGCAACTGAACATAATTGGGATAGAATAACATTTCTTCAACACACTTGTATAAAAGCAGGCTTACATCCTATGGAATATAAAAAAGAAGACACAGAAATATATGTGTTTACTGCTGAGGTGTTCAGTGAATCTGAGTTAAAAGAGTAATGAGTTCTTCCTTAAAATAGTAGATATCCCGCCTATCTAACCAAATCCTTTCCTGCTCTAATGCCTGAAATACAAACATATCAATACCATAAATAACCAGACAATTCTTTTCTTTTGCACATCTTATAAGCTTAGTCTCAATAGGAGTATAGATGGTATCAAAAACTATGTGTTTACTTTTTAGTAATGATACATCAATGGGACTTTCCTCAACGTTAGGAAGCATTCCAACAGGCGTGCAATTAGCAATAACATCAACCTCATCTATCACTTTATCAACACTTTTCAGATCAATTCCTTCAGTTTTCTCAAAGAAAGATTTTACATCATTCACCAACCTACGAACCTTCTCCTCAGTTCTTCCAGAGATTACAAGTCTTGATATATTCATTTTCGCGAAAGCTAATATACAGCTTCTTGCCACCCCACCACTACCGACTATTAGCGCAGTTTTACCACATAAATCCTTAACTCCTCTTGACTCAAAGGATCTCACTACTCCTTCCACATCAGTGTTATATCCCTCCAAAACACCATCTCTATTTTTCACAGTATTTATAGCCCCAACCCTTAGAGAAACTTCATCAACTCTATCAACAAACTTCATCGCTTCTACTTTGTGGGGAATAGTTATGCTTATACCCTTTATTCCAACATCTCTTGCAAACTCAAAGAATGTTTTCAAACTCTTAACCTCAAAAGCGACATACACTGCATCTATACCCATTTTGCGAAATAGAAAGTTATGGACCAGAGGTGATCTAGAGTGCTTTACGGGGTTACCTATCACGCAGAAAATTTCGGACCTAGCGGATATCACCTTCCACCCCCAACTAGATATCCTATTACATATCCTGCAAGAGCGGAAAGTATTCCTATAACCATAAGCTTTATTCCCCCTTTCAAAGGATTACCGACCGTAAGCTTAGCTTTAACATAACCTATAATAATTAGCGCCAATGCAGACACAACCAAAGAGCCTATCCAAGCATAACTAACAGAAAGAAACATCACTGGCACGATCGGCAGAAAAGAACCGATCAAAGCGGAAAGTCCAACTGTAAGAGAAAACTTCAGAGGTTTCCCGTGCGATATCTTGCCAAGCTCTAACTCATGAGCCATCATTATCTCAACCCAAGCATTTTTGTTCCTAGAGACAATATCCACCAAAGCTTCAGTATCACTGTCTTGAACTCCCCATTTTTTAAATATCCTTCTTATCTCCTCCTTCTCTATCTCAGGAATATTTTCAATGTCCTCTCTTTCTCTATGTAGCTCCGAAAGATAGTTTTCATATTCAGCTTGCTTTGATGTATAAGCAACTGCTGCCATGGAAATACTCTCAGCAAAAGCTGCTGCAATAGCTCCAGCCAAAATAACCTTTATATCAGAAGTTGCTGCAATTATCCCAAGCACAACACCAAGAGTATTGACAAGACCGTCTTGTCCCCCCAATATTATCTCGGAAAGAATACTAGCAGACTTTTTCTTCCTATCTTCAATATGAGTTTCTACTTCCTCCCCAATCATACTTCAACCTCCAACAACAAAGAAGTTTTTGTTGGAATAATAAACGATCGGAAACACTAAATCACACTTCAAAAGAACTTAGTCGACCATAAATGCTACCCTCCTACTCCCTACTCCACTACCCACAAATCCTCCAATTTGATCTCTAGCATTCCTTCATCCATACTATTTCTTGTGACTTACAACAAAAAATCTCTTAACGGAGAAACATAGAATGGCTCATTATAGAGTAGGTCAAGGTTTTGATATCCATAGACTAGTTGAAGGTAGAAAGTTTATACTAGGAGGAATTGAAATACCGTATGAGAAGGGTTTCTTAGCACATTCTGATGGTGATGTGCTTGCACATGCTATCACCGACGCCTTACTCGGCGCTATTGGTGAAAGAGATATAGGATACCATTACCCCGATACCTCACAAGAAACCATAAATATGAACAGTATGGAAATTCTCAAAAATACCCTAGAAAAAGTGTTCTCAAGAGGATTCACTATTGAAAATATTGACTCAACAATAATAGCAAATGAACCAAAACTGCAACCTTACATTGAGAAAATCAAGCAGAACTTATCAACAACCCTTAATATTGATAAAGACAGAATAGGCGTGAAAGCTAAAACTACGGAAGGATTCTTCTACAAAGATGAAGCAGTAATGGTATTTACCACCGTGCTACTTAAGCTCATAGAAAATACCTGAATCACCTCATAAGTTTTCCCACAAGTCTTACAGATACTTGCTGAGAAACGTTAACCCGCTCCCGAAGAGAATGTGAGGGAAGTAAAAACAAAACTATACTCAACTATTAAGTTTTAGATCCTATATAAAATTCACCAGAGAAATTTGGTAGTAAGCACTCGGTTAATTTAGAATAATTACAGTATGTTCCAAATGCGCTCAACTGTAAGATTCTTAGTTCTCTTGGCATTAGATTTGTTAGCAATATACATAGCTAACTACCTCGCTATGGCAATCAGGCTGTTTATAGTCAACTATACAACCTACACCGTTCCCGATAACCTACCACCAATACTAGGTCCATTTTACCCCTCTTGGATATGGATAGTGTTTCTGACTATCTCAGCCTTCCAAAAGCTATACACAAGCACATTTTCCTTTTGGGAAGAGTCAAGAAGAATCATCAATATTGCAATTATGAGCTTCATAATAGCAATGTCCATATCATACATAGGTAGATGGTATGATTTAGACAGTAGATTTTTAGTTGTGATAACATCCTTACTCTACATACCTACATCAATGACACTAAGAGGCATCGCAAAATACCTTATGTATTACATCCCTATCTTCGTATTTAGGACCGTAGTCATTGTAGATTCAGAAAACGCTAAAAAAATCCTTTACGAAGTTGTCAAAAAAAACAGATCTCTGCTTGTGAGAATAAGAAGAATAATTTTTGTAAGAAGATATGACGAAGAAAACTTGGAGAGAATAAAAAATAAAATTAGTAAATCCAAAATGGATCTAGCACTGATATATCTTGATAATGCTTCTGACGAATTCTTTGCAAAGCTCATATCACAGATACATTCCTCTATTAGGAAAACTATGGTTATACCCAGCACTGCTAAAATGCCTTTGCTAAATAGTGAGATGCTGTTTGTAATAGACCAAAACGTTCCCTTCATCTCCGTAAGAAACAATCTTCTTTTGCCAATAAACAGATTTTTGAAAAGAACCTTTGACATAATATTCAGCCTTATTGTTCTCATCTTTATTCTTCCAGTAATTGGCCTACTATCTCTTCTTATTGTTTCTGAATCTCCAGGTTGGCCAATATACAAATCTAAAAGGGTTAAGAAAGGGGGGAAAACATTCTACTGCCTGAAACTGAGAAGTATGTATGCTGATGCTGATGAGAGACTTAAAGAAATTTTAGAAAGCGATCCTGCAAAAAAGGAAGAATGGGAAAAATATAGAAAGCTAAAGAATGATCCAAGGGTAACCAAAATTGGCAAAGTGCTTAGAAAGTTTAGTTTAGATGAGTTACCACAGTTCATAAACGTGCTTCTAGGAGATATGAGCGTTGTAGGCCCTAGAGCTGCATTTGAGGAAGAAATAGAAAAGTATTACAGGGAAGAAGGTAAAATGTATTACTATGCAGTCAGACCTGGTATTACTGGGCTGTGGCAAGTTTCAGGACGAAGCGAAACTGACTTTGATTTTAGGGTTAGAACCGAAATATGGTATGTTGAAAACTGGTCATTCTGGCTTGATATAGTTATAATTCTTAAAACAATATCTGTTGTAATAAAGGGTAAAGGAGCATACTGATTTTTGAAAAATCTTGCTCGTTTTCTTATATTTTATTTGTTCCCGATTTCTATACCCTGAGGAACGGATATGTTCAACAACATTGAAGAGATTATATCTGATCTTAGAAATGGGAAAGTCGTAATAGTTGTTGATAACGAGGATAGAGAGAATGAAGGAGATCTCGTCGGAGCAGGCCAGTTCGCAACTCCTGAAATGGTGAACTTTATGATGAAACATGGCAGAGGACTTATATGTGTTCCTATGGATGCAAAACTTACTGAAAAGCTAAACCTATACTTAATGGCAGAAAATAGCTCAGACAATTTTTCCACATGGTTTACTATCTCAGTTGATGCTAAAGAGGGAACCACTACTGGAATATCTGCTTATGACAGAAGCATTACAATAAGAAAGCTAGCATCAATTGATGCTAAACCTGAAGACTTTATCAGACCTGGACATGTCTTCCCACTGAGGGCTAGAAAAGGAGGAGTTGTAGTAAGACCTGGACATACTGAGGCAACAGTAGATCTGCTAAAAATAGCAGGACTTTACCCTGTTGGAGTAATATGTGAGATTGCAAATGATGACGGAACAATGGCTAGGTTACCCCAACTTGTAGAATTTTCCAAAAAGTTTGGTCTAAAGATGATAAAAATAGAGGAAATAGTAAAATACCGCTGGAAAACCGAAAAACTTGTTGAAAAAGTAGATGACGCACTTTTACCAAGTAAATATGGAAACTTCAGAATAATCGGCTACAAAGAAACCTTCGGCGACAAAGAACACATAGCAATCATAAAAGGAGATGTAAAAGATAAAGAAAATGTATTGGTCAGATTGCACTCAGAATGCTTTACAGGAGATGTATTAGGCTCTCTAAGATGTGATTGCGGAAATCAGCTTGCCTATGCTCTGGAAAAAATCGAAGAAACTGGAGAAGGAGTAGTAGTATACCTGAGACAGGAGGGAAGAGGAATAGGATTACTTAACAAGATCAAAGCTTACAAGCTGCAGGATCAGGGATTTGACACTGTCGAAGCTAACAGAAATCTTGGCTTCCCTGATGACGCTAGAGACTATGGTGTTGCATAT
>JBCNVF010000054.1 GCA_039630355.1 Brevinematia bacterium | reverse complement strand
GAGCATCGGCTTCCCAAGCCGAGGGTCGCGGGTTCGAATCCCGTTTCCCGCTCAGGAGGTGTTTATGGCAAGGGTAATTACGGAGGCTTGTGTAGGTACGAAGTGTGGAACATGCGTGCAAGTTTGCCCAGTAGATTGTATTCATCCAAGACCTGATGAAAGTGATTTTGCCAATGTTGAGCACTTGCATATAAATCCTGATGAATGTATTGACTGTGGAGCATGTGAATCTGCGTGTCCAGTTGGAGCTATTTATCCCCTAGAAGATGTTCCTGAAAATTTAAAATCATACATAGAAAAGAATGCCAGTTATTACAAAAAATAGAGGTTCTAACTTTACTAGTTTCACTATTGCTCTGACTAATAAATGGATGTCAATACACTGAACGTTTTGTTAGCATTTGTAGCAAATATCAGAACATCCGAAATTAGGGGATTTGTAGAGGTAGTGTTTGTTAGGATTAGGTGTATTTCTACACCATCAACGTTTGTGTAAAAATTTGTTTCAAAGCTGATTTTTCCTAGAAGGGTGTCGTTGTACACCCTTTTCACAGCGTTTAGCATTACTGTAATTTCCTTAGTTCCATAAGTAACGCTTAAGATATATCTATAGCTTTCTACTACGGAGAGTATTGTGAGTGAAGCAATGAAGATTGCTACAAGTGTCTCTATTAATGAAAATCCTTTATTATTTCCTAGTGTCTGAGTAGATTTCTTCAACATAAGTCTTTGCGGAATTGTACCATGAAAACTCTGACTTCATGGCAGTGTCTACTAGTTTTGTCCATCTTTTTGGGTTTTTGTAATACATCTCTATTACTTCGGTGAGTTTGTTTCTAAATTCGCTTGGTAAGTATTCGTAGAACTTAAATCCATTTATCTTATCTCTTACTAAGTCATTTAGGATACCTACGCCTCTGACCAATGGTAGTGTTCCATAGAGCATAGAAACTGCGGGTAGAATGCTACTAGGTTCTGAAATGGATGGAATAAGAATTACGTCTGCGCCTGCTATGTACGATGTAATCTCATCTATTTTGATTTCTTTTAGCCACACAGCCTTATCCTTATTCTTGTCTACTAGTTCACCTATAGCTGTTTCTCTAAATCCTTCACCTTTTCCTATTATGATGAGGGAAACTTCTCTTTTTGGAAGTAGATCGCTAAATATTTCGTATATGAACGAAATTCCGGTGTTTTCCTTGAAATCCCCAATGAATAGAAACAGAATATTTCCCTCGTTCAACTTATGTTTTTTGCAGATTAAGGATTTTACCTTTTTCTTATTTTTTGTATCTTCTTTTGAGTAGTTAGCACCGATCTTGAGCAATTCTTTATCTTCTTTTGGTGAAAGCTCACTACTTACACCTGGGAGAACTGATTTGATCTTGCCTTCGTTAGCTTTTTGTATTATGACACCTTCAAGTCCTTTTCCACTCTCCTCTTTCTTGATTTCCTCTATGTAGGAGTTACTACAGAATGTTGTGGTGTCACTGAATACTATTGCACCTTTAACTACATTGACCTTTCCATAAAACTCTAGATATTCGTACCTGTAGTAGTTCCAGTCTAATCCTAGGGATGGATATTGATCCACCACGAACACAGGTATATCATCAATGGAGGATATGGTGAAGATTACCTTGGATTTTCTGAAAAAGTTGTCGTATCTGTATAGTGTTTTTATGTATATTGCAGAGATACTAGCCCACTTGCCAACAATGTGAACTACATCGGGTCTAAAGGGAATGGCCTTTAATGATTCCAGAGAACATCTTGCAAAAACTGAGAATCTGGATAAATTATCAGGATAGAGCATTGAATTACTCGGATCACTTATAAAACCTTCTCTGTCGGAAAGAGATGTTTCTTTGATGAAAGCTAAGTTTATTGCACCACAATTGTAAAGCATTACCTCGGCTTTTTTCTCTTCTCTACTGTCTCTTTCTGGTATTATCACCTCTTCTGATCTTAGAAACTTCAATTCTTTGAACTTTTTGCTGTTTTCCAGGCTTTTGTGAAAAGGAAGAATTACTGTAATATTATGTCCTAACTCCTGGAGTGTGTTTGAGAGCTTGCAGAGAAAGTATGTTTCAAAGTTAAATAATTCATACCAGTTAGTTGTGAAATAGTTTATGTGATCTGAGATAAAGGCGATATTTAGGATCTTAGGTTCTTTTGGTGCTGATCTTTTACCAAACATAGAAACCTCCAGTGAAATTATAAACGATTCTATTGCCTATTTTCCCCAAATGAGCTTTATTTCAACTCTTCTGTTTTTAGCCCTGTTTTCGTCGGAAGTGTTGGGAACAATAGGCTTATCTGGCCCATAGCCACGGTATGAAACTTTATCAGGCTTTATTCCGCTCTGGATTAAAACATTTGCTACTGATCTAGCTCTATTTTCAGAGAGAGTTAAGTTATATTCTCTAGTTCCAGTATTGTCCGTATGTCCTTCTATGACAACGTCTACTTCGCTGTATTGCTTTAGAACTTTTGCTAAGTTTTCAAGCATCTCTCTATAACTAGGTTTTATACTATAACTTCCCACATCAAATAGTATGTCTGATATTCTGACTTTTATTTCGTTGTTTTCGGGGGGTGAGACTTGGACTTCAGGGCTAATTTTCTCTATTTCTCTAGCAAGCTTAAACTGTTTGGCAATGTTTATTGGCACAATTTCCATTGTTCCAATTGAAGTTCCTTGGTGCTTGGTGGAGCTATAAGGATAGTTTGGCATGTAAGTTTTGGTTATATCAAAGATCTCACGATACTCGGAGAAAATACCCTCAAAAACGTCCCAGTTGTATTTGGTTGAGGATGTAAGCTTTATGTCTTTTATATATTTACCACTGGGGTTACCAAATGTGAAGTTGTAGCTTGCATCAAAGATTACAAATGGTTTACCCTCCTTCATAACTACGTCTTCAACTACATAGTTGACTATGCTTTTAACCTCAACTATTTCATCTTTCTCTGTAAAAACGTCTTCGCCAACTGCTTGCCATTTCATCCCTTTTGCTACTGGTGAATTTACAAAGGATGGAATTCCTCTTCTTGGTGGTAGGTAAGAAGGTTGAAGTAATTTTACATTCCCTAAGGGGCTGATTAGAATATCAATTTCTTCAACCTTTGCTAGTTTATACTCCTCATCTGCTTTCTTTCTGTTCATGTAGTAGAATAGGTATTTCACTAGAAGATAATCCTCACCATCTACTTTCCTATACTCATAAGGTTGGATGGTTATCTTGGACATTCCTTCAACTGTTCTGAAAAATACATCGTCTACGTAGATATCTTGCTTTGTGTAGACTTTTAGTCTGTAGATGTTGTTGGTAGAAAATTTGAATGAAAGAAAATGTGCATAGAGATTTTCAAAAATTCCTCCTAATAGGAGGATGCAAACCAAGTTAATTATATATCTCATTTCATTTCTAGTATAGATGGATTGGAACTGTTGTTTCAACTTAGTGTTAAGGTTTAATCTTTTAAGGGGTTTTGTTTCTACTTTTTTTGCGGTCCACTTAGTGGACTGGGTGTGGTATTAAACATCAATTTAGTTATTGGAAGTTTTTGTGGTATTGATCAATAAATTCTAGAATTTGTGAGTCTTTCTTTTACTCTTCTCGCAGTTCCTGTCGGAACTGGATAAAATTGCTCTTTTGGTGTTAGGAGGGTTTGAAGCTTGGGGTAAAGTGACGCTGTGGGAATTAGGTTTTACTGAGTGTTAATGTGGAGAATTGAAATCTTGGTTGGATCATTGATAAAATTCTTTTGATTTCAGGGGTTTGGAATGATATGGATTTTCTTGGGGTCCATTGTTGTTTTTGGGATTGGGTATTTTATCTATGCTAGTTACTTGAGCAAAGTTGTAGGAATTGATAGGAACAATCCTGTTCCTTCGGTTGAGAGAAGGGATGGTGTTGATTATGTTCCTACTAATAGGTTTATACTTTTTGGACATCATTTTGCTTCAATCGCTGGAGCGGGGCCTATATTAGGTCCACTTATTGCAATAAGCATGTATGGGTGGGGACCTGTTTTGCTTTGGGTTCTTCTGGGAGGTGTATTTTTCGGGGCTGTTCACGATTTTTTGTCTCTGGTTGTTTCTGTTAAGAATCAGGGTAGGTCTATATTTGATGTATCTAAGGAGATGATAAGTAAGTTTGCTAGTTTGTTTATGTTAATTTTTGTGTTTTTTGCATTGATCATTGTGATTTCAGTTTTCTCTGCTTATACTGCGGTGACTTTTGTTTTTGAACCTAAAATAGTTCTACCTACCTTTAGTATTCTAGTTACGGCATTACTTCTAAGTTTGTTGATTTATAGGTTGAAGTGGAGAATCGTATTTTCAACTTTTATTGGTCTTGTTTTAGTTTTGGGAAGTGTTTTTGTTTCTTTTAATTACAATATTGGTATAGTTTTACCCTTTGATGCTAAAACTTCAACCGTTGTTTGGATTTTTATACTTCTTGCTTATTCTTTTCTTGCATCGGTTTTGCCAGTTAATGTGCTTTTGCAACCTAGAGACTACGTTAACTCTTACATACTTTTTGCAGGGATGCTATTTGGTGTGGTGGGGATATTGACTTTTGGGATTTTTGGAAATCCTGATATAAAGATTCCATTTTTTCAGGTGTCGGATGTTGCTAGGGACCCGGCTACGGGACTTTTGGAACCTCTGTGGCCTATCCTTTTTATAACGGTTGCATGCGGAGCTATTTCAGGGTTTCACTCCTTGGTGGCCTCTGGGACAACTTCAAAGCAGTTGGCTAACGAAAAGGATGCTAAATTTGTTGGCTATGGTGGTATGGTGGCGGAAAGCTTCCTTTCACTTATTGTCATAATTTCTATTATTTTCTTCTTGCCGTTTGATGAGCTTGTATCGTTTGTGAAGGATGGTAAAGCTATTCCTGCATTTGGCAAAGCGTTTGGTTCTCTTTCTGGAAGCATCTTAGGGGGATGGGGACTTGCTTTTGCTGTGCTTATGATAAATGGGTTTATGCTTACAACTCTTGACACTGCTACAAGAATATCTAGATTCCTTTTTGAAGAAATATACCATACTGTTGTTAAGAGGAGTATCAGTAAGTATATCTCTACTTTCATAATTGTTCTGGCTTCTGGAGGTTTGGCGTTAAGTGGTGCTTATGTTGCTATATGGAAATTATTTGGTACAGCTAACCAGTTAGTAGCAGCGTTGACACTTGTAGTATTGAGTGTCTACCTTCTTAAGAGAGGAAAAAGTAGCATATTTACTCTTGTGCCTGCTATATTTATGATCTTAACTACCCTAGGTGCCTTGGCGTTTTACTTTTACAAGTATGCTTTTGTTTCATTTAACCTTTCTTTGCTTGTTGTTGATACAGTATTGATTCTTGTAGCGGTGGTAGCTTATACTGGTATAGCAATATCGCTGATTAGGGGGAAAGTGTCTAGAAAGTAAACTTAATTTGATGTTCCTCTGAAGGTAGGAGCAACAATTGGAAAGAGGTAAAAGGAAGTTGTAGTTGGGTTGTTGGGATTTGTGGTGTTTGTTGAGAATGGGAAGGTATACAATTTTTTCTTGCTTGGTTTGTGTGTGGTTATGGCTAAGAATGATTGTTGTAACATTTTCTGATAATTTTGGAACTCTCTATTTTATTTGAAATGTTGTAAAGTGAAAATTAATATTCTTACTAGTAAAAGACTAGCTATGGTGTTGCTGGTGAGCCAAAAAAGAGTGCGTGGTAAATTTCTAGAGGTTTTTGGTAAAGATTTTGCTACGGTAAAGTTTATTGATGAGGTTGGTGCTTTAGGTGACAATGACATTGTGGTAACTGACTCTTCTGCTAGTATACCCAGTATAAGAGAACGCTTTGTTCCGACTAACAAGAATGTGCTGATTTTTATTTCTGGTATTCCCCGATTGAGTGAGAGTGGGGTAGTTTCACGGAAAGATGAATTTGCTAAAGTTATGTTGTTGAGAGATATTATAGACCTGATAAGGAGAGAGGGTGAGCTAACTTCAAGAGTTTCGCGTTTTTTTACTAAATCTTGTATAGATGAAAGAACGTTTGTTGTTGAGGATAGTATAAAAGTTTTACCGAAGAGTATTATTGATTTACTGATTTCTACTGTGGATCGTCTTCCATTTGTAAGGAAGGGTGATAGAGAGGATATCATAATTTCTGTTTCAGAGGTTTTAGATAATATAGTTGAGGCTAACATTAACTTGGGTAATTTATTTTGCAAGGTTAGGTTGTCAGTTTTCTTGAGTGAGGATTGTCTGGAGATAAATCTGCGGGATTATCTTGGTGTAGCGGATATGTATTCGGTTGCAAGTTCTGTTGAGATGGGATCGGGGTTAGGTTTTGTTTTCAGTCACAGTGAAGTTGAAGTGGATAGAATATCTTTAAGAGGTAGGGGTTATATGTTGATAAGCAAGACGGTGGATAGTTTTGTGACGAAGATAGTCGGTTCTGAGAGTTTTAAGAAGTACGGAGAGGATAACTCTTATACTGAGACTTCGGTAGGTTATTTTCTTAGTAGTAGGGGGAGGGTTAAGAGAGAGAGGGGGGTTGGTGTTGTGATAGGTTTTTTTTAGTTTTGTGGTCGGAGGGGGAGGGATTCGAACCCCCGGTGCTCTATCTAAGAGCACTGCAGTTTTCAAGACTGCTGCCTTCGTCCGCTCGGCCACCCCTCCTCTCATTTGGATAATAGTGATTTCCTTATAGCTTCTCTTACAATAACGTAGCTTCCGTTGTATCCGGGAACTGCCCCCTTAACAAGCATTAGGTTTTTCTCTTTATCAATGTCAACAACTTCTAAGTTCTGGACGGTAACTTTTTTCCCTCCAGTTCTTCCTGCCATTTTTTTCCCTTTCCATACTTTTGCGGGGAAGGTATGTTGCCCTATTGAACCAGGTCTTCTGTGAAACACAGATTGTCCGTGTGAATCTGGTGCACCGGAAAACCCCCATCTTTTCATTGTTCCCTGGAACCCTCTTCCTTTTGACCAGCCTGTTACATCAACAAACTTGATTCCTTCAAAGTAGGAGATATCAATTATATCTCCTTTGTTAAACTGAGTTGGGTCCTTGACTCTAAATTCTTTCACTATCGCTGGTTTTAGGATTACCTTATATCTTCCTTTGTTTTCTTTGTCCTTGACTTTATGTTTTTTAGCACCGAAGCCAAGCTGTATAGCATTATAGCCATCCCTTTCCTGTGTTCTGATTTGTAAAACTTCACAAGGGCCTAGAGTAATAGCAGTAACAGGAATTACATTTTCTCCAACAAACACTTGAGACATTCCTTCTTTCCTGCCTATTAAAGCTTTACCACAGAAGTTCTTTCCCATAATTTCCTCCAAAAAGAGATATGAATATAGGAGCATTAAGCTCTTTCTAATCTTGTTTTATTTCAACATCAACGGAAGGTAAAATTTCAAGCCTTAGTAGTGCGTCAATGACTTCTTGAGAAGGTTCTAGAATGTCTATAAGTCTTCTGTGTAATCTGTATTCAAAGTGTTCTCTTGAGTCCTTGTCTACATGGGGTGATCTTAAAACTGTATACCTTCTGATCTTAGTTGGCAGTGGTATGGGACCAACAACTTTGGCCCCAACGTTTTTCACCACATTGTATATGTCTTTAGCGGTTTTGTCAATAACTTCCGCATCGTATGACTTAAGCTTGACTCTGATTCTTGATACCATAGGCTATACTATTCAATGATTTCTGTTACTACTCCTGCTCCTATGGTTCTACCACCTTCTCTTATAGCAAATCTGAGTCCTTTTTCCATAGCAACAGGATATATAAGCTCTACTTCAACATTTACGTTGTCGCCAGGCATGACCATCTCACCAGGTATTTTTGTAATTGTTCCGGTTACATCTGCCGTTCTGAAGAAGAACTGGGGTCTGTAGCCGGCAAAGAATGGTGTGTGTCTTCCACCTTCTTCTTTCTTCAAGACATATATCTCGGATTTGAATTTTCTGTGTGGAGTTACAGAACCTGGTTTACAAACAACTTGTCCTCTCCAAACCTCATCTTTACCAACACCTCTTAGGAGTAATCCTGCATTGTCTCCCGCAATTGCGGAATCTAGCTCCTTTCTAAACATCTCAATTGATGTTACAACTGTCTTTATAACTTCGTAAGAAAGACCAACTATTTCAACCTCCTCTCCAGGTGTAATCTTACCCCTTTCAACTCTTCCAGTGACTACTGTTCCTCTACCAGAAATGGAGAAAACATCTTCTATTGGCATAAGGAAGGGTTTGTCAATTTCCCTAATGGGTTCTGGAACATGGTTATCAAGCGCTTCTATTAACTCTAACACGCACTTTCCGTCGGTATTTGGATCAGGATTTGTCATTGCCTTGTAGGCGGAACCCCTTATAACTGGAACCTTGTCACCAGGGTAGCCATACTTCTTTAAAAGTTCTCTTACATCTTCCTCCACTATGTCAATTATCTCAGGATCGTCTACCATATCAATCTTATTCAAAAACACAACAATGTAGGGCACACCAACTTGCCTTGCAAGTAGCACATGTTCCCTAGTTTGAGGCATAACACCATCATTTGCAGCAACAACAAGAATAGCGCCGTCCATCTGCGCAGCTCCAGTAACCATGTTCTTAACATAGTCCGCATGCCCGGGACAGTCTATGTGAGCATAGTGTCTCTTATCACTCTCATACTCTATATGCTGAATCTGGATTGTTATGCCTCTTGCCTTCTCTTCAGGAGCATTGTCAATGTCTTCATAGTTTTTCTCCTTTGCATACCCCTTTTTGGCCAAAACCTTGGTAATAGCAGAAGTCAAGGTAGTTTTACCATGATCCACATGTCCTATTGTGCCAACATTAATGTGTGGCTTCTTCCTCTCAAATTTTCCTTCAGCCATAAAAACCTCCCAAACGAAATATTTTTCCCTAATTATAACAAAACACTGTCCACTGATACAAATTAATTTTACCGAAAAGAGTGTTCATCCAGTCCCGTCAGGGACTGCGAGAAGAATAAACAAAAACTATGCCTAGTGCTAGTTTTATTTTAGTCTTACCAATACTAGTTTGCCAAGTTAGAAACATTCTTTGTTATTTTTTATAATAGTTGCCCTAATATGAGACTGAAAAAACTACTTCTTAGGAATTTTAGGCTTTTTAAAGATCTAAAAGTTGAGTTTGGAGACAAGAACATAATAGTTGGTCCAAATGGATCTGGTAAAACTACGATAATAGAAGCAATAAACTATGCTTCTGTTTTCTCACCACTAAGGACATACGAAACGGACAAAGATCTTGTGAGGTTGGGGGAAAGTAGTTTCAATATACTTGTAGAGATTGAAGAGGAAAATTCTAAACTTGACACAATATTTGTTGGATATGAGTTTAAGGATAACAAAGGAAATAAGAGGATAAGGATAAATGATAAAGTGTTGAATGTTGTCAATGCTTCGGGGAAGTTAAAAGTAGTGCCATTCCTAATAGAGGACTATGAACTGGTCGTCGGGACTCCATTGTGGAGAAGAAGAGCTATGGATGCCTTCTTGATTCTAGTAACTCCTTCTTACTATCATAACTTGGTAAATTACTACAAGATTCTTAAGCAGAAGAATGCATGCATCAGAATGATAAGAAAACTTCAAGAAGAAGGTCGTTCGGATCAAGAGGAATCAATACAACAAGCAAAAGAACTTGTAAGAACCTATAACGCTAGTATTTCTAAATTTGCAGTTGAGGTTACAAAATATAGGTATCAACTACTTAATTACATATCTAGTAGGATGCAAGCTCTCTCTGGCTTGGAAGTAGAGGTTAGGTATAAATCACATCTTGTGGATCTTGTTAGAGATTCCCAAGATCCAGTAAGTAGTTTTACAGATATCCTTAATGATAAGGTTGATAAGGAAGTGGTATATGGCAAGTCTATAGTGGGCCCTCACCTTGATGATATTGTGATTACTTCTAATGATAAGCCTGCAAAAACCTTTCTATCGCAAGGACAGGTAAGACTTGTAAGTATTTTTTTCAAGCTTATATGTGCTGAATATATAGTGGAAAGGACTGGAGAGAAACCAATACTTCTTTTTGACGATATCCTGGGAGAACTTGATGAAAACAATAGGAAAAGGGTTCTAGAGAGAATTCTTTCATTGCCTTATCAGTTGGTGCTGTCATTTTTTGAGGTAGATAAGTCTATACATCTTTCAGAATTTAGTATAATTGACCTGGGAAAGACAGAAAAGGGGTAGCAGATTTTGTCTCTGCTACCCAATTACAAACCTCGGAATCCATTCTATTGGTTAGTAACTATATTATCTCTGGTTATAGAAGCATCTATTACAAAGGGGTTATTCACCAGACTTATATCAGTTATTTCAGAGAGAGGAGCTGCTTCTCTATATAGTGCCTTTAAGTTATTTGTGATGAATTTATTTTCAACGAATATGTGTCCGCCAATATCTGTAGTTTCGTAAACACCTATAGTGGTGTTTGTACTACTACCTCCTATGTAGCAGTTGGATATTGTTAGGTTTTGGACATCTTGTAAGTTTATTACTTTATTAGGACCACAGTTTGTTAGGTAGGAGTTTAGTATCCATAATCCGTTGACATTGTTAGCAAATACACCACCAGTGTCACCACTGGAATTAGCGAAAGTGCTTGATATTATGGTGTTACTATTAGCAGAAGTTATGTAAATTCCCGAGGTGTTGCCAGCAGTGTTTGAGAATATTTGTGAGTTTGATATTACGTTAAAGTGGCTGGAAAGGATGTAAATGGGTCCATATGAGGAATTATTGTTATTTTGTATTAGAGCACTTATTAAATTGCTGACTCCTCCCCATATGTATACACCGGAGCCATTAAGAGAAGTGTTGCTTATTATCTGTCCTGAGATCTTGTTGAAGCTGGAGTTGATAATATATATACCGCCTGCGTTGTTGGCAGTTGTGTTGAACATTACTTTTGAGTCTATGGTGTTGCTGTGGGAGTTTTGAAGTCTTATTCCTCCACCTCTTGGATTAGGTCCTGTTGATGAATTGCTTATTATTTCTGAGAATATGTTATTATTGTGAGAATTTGTTAAGAATATTCCTCCGCCGGCGTTATCCGAGGTTGTAGTATTGCTTATTACTACTAGGTTAGACATAGTATTATTGTGGGAACTTTCAATATACAGACCTCCGCCTGCTTGGGCAGTATTGAATCCAACTATGCCTTCTA